>DASWLB010000360.1:0-7124 GCA_036396315.1 Alphaproteobacteria bacterium | reverse complement strand
CGGGCGGGCGACTACGCCGTGTCGCGCCCGGCGCGCGAAGTGTTCTACACGACGGTGACGCAGGAGGAGCGCTACAAGGCGAAGAACGTGATCGACACCTTGATCTATCGCGGCGGCGATGCCGCCATCGCCTGGGCCTTCGAGGGGCTGACGGCGGCGGGGATGGGGATCGCCGCGATCGCGGCGGCCGCCGTGCCGCTCGCGCTCGGCTGGGCCGCCCTCGCGCTTGGGCTCGGGCGCGGCCACGAGCGCAGGATCGGCGCCCAGCCGGCGCCCGCGCCCGCATAGCCGGGCATGGTTGCGCCGAAACACCCGGCACGGCAGGATGACGCGGACGTACGGATCGTTCGCGCCGGGACCGGCCTGTCGCGGGCGGAATTCCTGCTTCTTGCCGCGGCGGCGGCGCTGGCGGCGACGTCCGCCGGGCGCGGTGCCGCGTCGGAGGTGCGACCCATCGAGACGCGCAAGATCCCGAAGACCGGCGAGGCGCTGCCCGTCATCGGGCTCGGCACCTGGCAAAGCTTCGACATCGGCCGGTCGGCGTCCGAGCGCGCGCCCCGGCGCCAGGTGCTCGAGGCCCTGTTCGCCGCGAACGCGAGCGTGATCGATTCCTCGCCGATGTACGGCCGCGCCGAGGGCGTGACCGGCGACCTGTTGGCCGGGCTGGGCGCGCGCAACAAGACCGTCATCGCGACCCAGGTGTGGGTCCAGGGGCGCGAGCGCGGCGTCCATCAGATGGAAGAGTCGTTCCGCCAGTTCCAGACCGACCGCATCGACCTGATGCAGGTGCACAATCTGCTCGACTGGCGGACCCATCTTGCCACCATGCGGGCGTGGAAGGAGGCGGGGCGGTTCCGCTATGTCGGCGTCACCCACTACACCTCCGCCTCGCTCGCCGATCTTGCCGCGATCGTCCGGGCCGAGCCGATCGATTTCGTGCAGATGGCCTATTCGATCGCGGCCCGCGAGCCCGAGCGCAGCTTCCTTGCGCTGTGCGCCGAGAAGGGCGTCGCCGTGATGGTCAACCGGCCGTTCGAATCGGGCGCGCTGTTCGGCGAGATCCGCGGGCGCAAGCTGCCCGAATGGGCGGCCGAATTCGACTGCGCGAGCTGGGCGCAGTTCTTCCTCAAATACATCGTGTCGCACCCGTCGGTGACCTGCGTGATCCCCGCCACCTCGAAGCCGCAGCACATGGCGGACAATTTGGGCGCCGGGCGCGGCCGGCTGCCCGACGCGGCGATGCGCAAGCGCATGGTCGAGCACGTGCGAAGCCTGTAGCAGCGCGAGGCCCGATGGCACAATTTCGCAACCGGCAGGTTCGGCTTCGCGCCCGCCCAAACGGCATCCCCGAGGCCGAGCATTTCGAGCTGGTCGAGGCCGAGGTGCCGGCGCTCGCCGACCGCCAGGTGCTGGTGCGCAACGAATTCCTTTCGGTCGAGCCGGCGATGCGCGGCTGGGTGAACGAAGCCGCCAACTACACGCGTCCGGTGGGCATCGGCGAGGTGATGCGCGCCTTCACGGCGGGCACCGTGGTCGAATCGCGGAGCCCCGCCTACAAGGCGGGCGACCGGGTGCTGGGCGTGCTCGGCTGGCAGGAATATGCCGCGGTCGATGCCCGCGCCATCGCCCGCAAGGTGACCGATGCCGATATTCCGCTGTCGGCCTGGCTCGGCGTCCTCGGCCTCAACGGCCTCACCGCCTATTTCGGCCTGCTCGATGTCGGGCAGCCGCGGCCCGGGGACACGGTCGTCGTCTCGACCGCAGCGGGCTCGGTCGGTTCCGCGGTCGGCCAGATCGCCAAGATCATGGGGTGCCGCACCGTCGGTATCGCCGGCGGGCGTGCGAAGGCGGCGCTGTGCCGCGACGAGTTCGGGTACGATGCCGCCATCGACTACAAGGCGGGCGGCGAGTTGGGCGCGGCGATCGCCAAGGCCTGCCCCAGCGGCGTCGACGTCTATTTCGACAACACCGGCGGGGCGATCAGCGACGCGGTGCTCGGCCATCTCGCGATCGGCGCCCGCGTCGCCGTGTGCGGCACGGCCTCGATCGCCAACTGGGACCCGCCGCCGATGGGCCCGCGCATCACGCGGCATTTCCTGGTCAAGCGCGCCCGCATGCAGGGCTTCCTCGTCACCGACTTCGCGCACCGGTTCGACGAGGCGATCGGGCGCCTCGCCGCATGGGTGCGCGCGGGGAAGCTGCGCTACCGCGAGGACATCCTCGACGGCATCGAGCACGCGCCCGGCGCCATCGCCGGGCTTTATCGCGGCGAGAACATGGGCAAGCGGCTGATTCGGTTGCGGACCGGCTGATACCAAGTCTTTTTTCTCACGACTCATGTGCGTTCGTCCTTCGAGACGCGATCCTCGCTGTTCGCTCGGACCGCCCTCAGGACGAACGGTTTGATTTAGAACCAAGAAATCCGTTCGCCCTGAAGAGCCCGTCCTGAGCGTGTCGAAGGACGGGCGTCTCGAAGGGCGAGACCAAAGCACGGGTGAGCCTCTGGGAGACTTGGTATGAGATGCGCCCGTTCAGTCCCCCGCCCCGCCCGGCGCGCCGCCGCCCGCGATCCAGTAGGTCTGCCAGCGCTTGGCGATCTCGGGGATCTTCGCCAACACGCGCGCATCCTGCGGCGCAAAGCGCTTGCCGAGCACGGCGTCGGGGAACGGAACGAACTCGCGCCGGTTGAGGTCGCGGTGCACCGGAATGTGCGCGTCCGCCCAGTGCATGGCGAGCTGGCCTTCCTTGCTCAAGACCCAGTTGACGAACAGCTTCGCCGCGTTGAGGCGGGGCGTGCCCTTGAGGATCGCCATGTGCGGCGCCGTCATCGGCACGATGTCGGGGCAATGGAACGAGACGCTCATGCCGCGCGCCGTGTTTACCGCGACGATCAGGTCGGTGATCGGAACGCCCAGCTCGAACTCGCCGAGCGAAGTGAGCTGCGGCAGCATGGCGAGCCGTTCCTTGCGGAGCTGGGGCTTCATCTCCCTGAAGATGCGGTCCATGTAGCCTTCGGCCCAAGCATCGCCCTTGATGCCCCACAGCGGCGCTATCCAGGTGTGCACGTTGACCGCCATCCCCACCCTGCCGTTGCGCCAGCGCGGATCGCCGACGAGGTCGTCCCAGGTCTTCGGCAAGTCGGACGGCTTCTGCTTCGCGGGGTCGTAGGTCATGCAGTAGTGCTGCTTGCGGTACGACACCGCGACCCCGTCGGGCGCGGTGTAGAACGCCTCGACGTTGGCGTAGCCCGGCAGCTCGCGGAGATCGATCAGCGCGCCGGCCTTGCGGTATTCGTCCTCGAGCGCCTCGATCGAGGACACCACGTCCGATACGTAGGTGCCCTGCTTGTACGCCATCAGCGGCACGACCGCGCGTTCGCGCCCGATGCCGCGCACGTGCTCGTACTTGAGGAACGGATAGCGTGCCTCGAACACGCCCCAGGCGCGTGCGAACCTCGGATCGGCCGCGGTCGTGCGCACCTTGACCAGCCCTTCCCGGCGCGCGCCCTCGATCCACGATGCGGGCACGGCGAGCTCGCGGTCGAGCCCGGCGAGGATCGCGGCATCGAGCTTGAGGTCGGCGAGCAGCTTCGTGGTCGCGGGCGTGAACGTCTCGGCCCGCGCGGGCCAGGCGGCGGCAAGCGCGGCCGCCGCGAGTACGGTCAGGATTGTCCTCGTGCCGGCCATGGGCATGGTCCGCGTCCTCCCTCGACGTCAGCCCGCGCGCGGCGCGGGCGAACGAGTATGGCCGCGGTCCTCGGCAACCGTCCAGCCCCGTCCCAGCCGACGGGGTGATCGAACTCGCGCAATGGAATGACGCAGGTCAACGCCGGTCGTGAATCGACAGCCGCTGTTCCGCGCACAGCTTGGGCTCGGCGCGCAAGGCCTGGGTGAAGCCGCTCGCGCCGAAGGCGATCTCGCCGCCTTGGGGATCGTTCAGCTCGATTCGCCAGCGCCAGTACGGCCGGTCGAGGCAGATTTTCTGGTTTCGGATCGGTTCGCGCACGATGGAAGCGATCGAGAGCGGCCGGAGCGCCACCTGGTGGCCCTGGTCGCAATCGAACGCGACGCGGAGGTCGGTCGCGTCGTGGAAGGTGAGCGTCGCCGGCGCGACGCGGAACGCGACCTTGCCGTCCGTGCCGCAGACCCATTCGACGATGTGGTCGATGTCAAGGACGAGGTCGCTCGTCCAATCGCCGCGATCGGGATCGCCCGGCTCGAGCCGGAATCCGTAGACCGTGTCGTCGTGCCAGGTGAGCTCCGCGAATTCCCGGTCCAGGCGCCGCCCCTATTCCTTCAAATCCTCCCACAGCTCCTTCACCTTGGCGAAGAAGCCTTCGGATTCGGGGCTCGTCGGCTTCCCGCCCGAGCCGGCCGAGCCTTCGAACTCGCGCAGCAATTCCTGCTGGCGCTTGGTGAGATTCACCGGCGTCTCGACCATCAGCTCGACGATCATGTCGCCGCGCACAGGGCTCCTGAGCACCGGCATGCCCTTGCCGCGCAGCCTGAGCCGGTGGCCCGACTGGGCGCCGGCCGGCACGGTGACGCGCGCCCGCCCGCCGTCGAGCGTCGGCACCTCGATATGGCCGCCGAGCGCCGCCTGGGTCATCGGGATCGGCACGCGGCAGAACAGGGTCGAGCCGTCGCGCTGGAACAGCCGGTGCGGTCGGACCGAGATGAAGATGTAGAGATCGCCGGGCGGCGCGCCCTGCACGCCCGCCTCGCCCTCGCCCGCGAGCCGGATGCGGGTGCCCTCCTCGACCCCCTTCGGGATCGAGACGGCAAGCGTCTTGTCCTTGTGCACGCGCCCCGCGCCCGAGCAGGTGCGGCACGGGTGCTCGATCACCCGTCCGGCGCCGTGACAGGCGGGACAGGTGCGCTCGATGGTGAAGAAACCCTGCTGGGCGCGCATCTTGCCGGCACCGCGGCAGGTCGCGCAGGCGACCGGCTGGCTGCCCTCGGCGCCGCCGGTGCCGCGGCAGGAGTCGCAGGCGACGAGAGTGGGTACGCGGATCTGCACGTCCTCGCCGCGGAACGCCTCGTCGAGGCCGATTTCGAGGTTGAAGCGGGTGTCGGCGCCGCGCGACGGGCCGCGGCCGGTGCGGCGCCCGCCCATGAAGTCGCCGAACATCTCGTCGAAGATGTCGGCGAAGCCCGAGGCGAACTCGAACCCGCCGGCGCCCGGGCGGGCCCCAACTCCGCCCTGCTCGAACGCGGCGTGGCCGAACTGGTCGTAGGCCGCGCGCTTCTGGTCGTCCTTGAGGACGTCGTAGGCCTCGTTGATCTCCTTGAACTTCTGCTCCGAGGTCTTGTCGCCCGGGTTGCGGTCCGGGTGATGCTGCATGGCGAGCTTGCGGAACGCCTTCTTGATGTCGTCGCCGGCGGCACCTCGCGAAACTCCAAGCACGTCATAAAAATCGCGCTTCGCCATCTCGTTTCGTTCCAGTCGCACTGCGCCCCGGAGACAACGCGCGGTCGCCCCGGGGCGCTATCGCTTCAGGCCTGATGCGCCGCGGTTACGCCCTCTTGTCCTTCTTCTCCTCATCCTTCACCTCCTCGAAGTCGGCATCGACCACCGATTCGTCGGAGGTTCCCGCGCCGGCGGGACCGGCGCCCGGACCGGCGGCGCCCGGGCCGGGACCCGCGCCCGCGGCCTCGGCCTGCTGCGCCTTGTAGACCGCCTCGCCCAGCTTCATCGAGGCTTGGGACAGCGCCTCGATCTTCTTCTTGATGGCGTCGGTGTCCTCGCCCTGCATCGCCGCCTTCAAGTCCGCGATCGCCGTCTCGATCGCCGTCTTTTCGGGGGCGCCCACCTTGTCGCCGTGTTCGTGCAGGTGCTTCTCGGTCGCATAGATCAGGCTGTCGGCCTGGTTGTGCAGCTCGACCTTCTCGCGCCGCTTCTTGTCCTCGCTCGCATGCGCCTCGGCCTCCTTGACCATGCGCTGGATGTCGGAATCGCTGAGCCCGCCCGAGGCCTGGATGCGGATCGCCTGCTCCTTGCCCGTCGCCTTGTCGCGCGCGGACACGTTCACGATGCCGTTGGCGTCGATGTCGAACGTGACCTCGACCTGCGGCATGCCGCGCGGCGCGGGCGGGATGCCGACGAGGTCGAACTGGCCCAACAGCTTGTTGTCGGCGGCCATCTCGCGCTCGCCCTGGAACACGCGGATCGTCACCGCGCCCTGGTTGTCCTCGGCGGTCGAGAACACTTGGCTTTTCTTCGTGGGGATCGTCGTGTTGCGGTCGATGAGGCGGGTGAACACCCCGCCCAGCGTCTCGATGCCGAGCGACAGAGGCGTCACGTCGAGTAAGAGGACGTCCTTGACCTCGCCCTTGAGGACGGCGGCCTGGATGGCGGCGCCGACCGCGACCACCTCGTCCGGGTTGACGCCCTTGTGCGGCTCCTTGCCGAAGATGGTCTTCACCGTGTCGATGACCTTGGGCATGCGCGTCATGCCGCCCACCAGGATCACCTCGTCGATCTCGGCCGCCGAGAGGCCAGCGTCCTTCAACGCGGCGCGGCACGGCCCGACCGTCTTCTGGATGAGCTCGTCGACCAGCGCCTCGAGCTTGGCGCGCGTCAGCTTGATATTGAGGTGCTTCGGCCCGTGCTGGTCGGCGGTGATGAAGGGCAGGTTCACCTCGGTCTGCATGGTGGACGACAGCTCGATCTTCGCCTTCTCCGCGGCCTCCTTGAGGCGCTGGAGCGCAAGCCGGTCCTTCCGGAGGTCGATCCCCTGCTCCTTTTTGAACTCGTCGGCGAGGTAGTCGATGATGCGGGCGTCGAAATCCTCGCCGCCCAGGAACGTATCGCCGTTGGTGGACTTCACCTCGAACACGCCGTCGCCGATCTCGAGGATCGAGATGTCGAACGTGCCGCCGCCCAGGTCGTAGACGGCGATGGTGCCGGCGCCCTTCTTCTCCATGCCGTAGGCGAGCGCCGCCGCGGTCGGCTCGTTGATGATGCGCAAGACCTCGAGGCCCGCGATCTTGCCCGCGTCCTTGGTCGCCTGGCGCTGCGAATCGTTGAAGTAGGCGGGCACCGTGATGACCGCCTCCTTGACCGGCTCGCCGAGATAGCGCTCGGCGGTCTCCTTCATCTTCTGCAGGATGAAGGCCGAGACC
>DASWLB010000359.1:0-1890 GCA_036396315.1 Alphaproteobacteria bacterium | reverse complement strand
CGCGAGGGGCGGCCGCTCGTCACCTTGAAGCTCGCGACCAGCCTCGACGGGCGGATCGCGACTCATACCGGCGAGAGCCGGTGGATCACCGGCGAGGCGGCGCGCCGCTTCGCCCATCTTCTGCGGGCGAAACACGACGCGGTCCTGGTCGGCGCCCGCACAGTTGCCGCCGACGATCCGGATCTCACCTGCCGGCTGCCCGGGCTCGAGGCGCGCTCGCCGGTCCGAATCGTCGTCGACGGGCATCTGTCGTTGCCGCTCACGGCAAAGCTCGTCGCGACCGCGCAGACCGTCCCGACCGTCGTGATTACGCTGTCCAACGCGCCGGTCGAACGCCGCCGGGCGCTCGAGGATCTCGGACTCGCGCTGATAGACGTCGAGGCGGATTCGAGTGGCTACATCGACATGGGCGACATGCTGCGGAAGTTGGGCGCACACGGCATCACGCGCGTATTGTGCGAAGGCGGCGCGCACGTCGCCGCAGCGCTGTTGCGCGCGGGATTGGTCGACCGGCTCGCCTGGTTCCGCGCCCCGATCGTGATCGGCGGCGACGGCATCCCGGCCGCCGAGGCGTTCGGCGTGGACGCCTTAACCATGGCGCGCGCCTTTCGCCGGACCGGCTCGCGCGCCCTCGGGCCCGACGCGATGGACGCCTACGAGCGGGCATCCTGATCTATAGTAACGGCCATGTTCACCGGCATCGTCACCGACCTCGGACGCGTCGCCGCCCTCGAGCGGCGGGGAAGCCTGCGCATCCGCATCGCGACAGGATACGACACCGGCGCGATCCCGACGGGCGCCTCGATCGCGTGCTCCGGCCCGTGCCTCACGGTGGTCGACAAGGGGCCCGGCTGGTTCGCGGTCGAGGCATCGGCGGAAACGCTTGCGTGCACGACACTCGGCGCCTGGCGCGAGGGCACGCCGGTGAACCTCGAGCGTCCGCTCCGCATCGGCGACGAGCTCGGCGGCCACATTGTCCTCGGCCACGTCGACTCGACCGCCCGCGTACTTGACACCAAGCCCGAGGGGGATAGTGTGCGCTTCCGCTTCGCGGCGCCGGGCGGCATGGCGCGATTCATCGCCCCCAAGGGGTCGATCGCGCTCGACGGCGTTTCGCTCACCGTCAACGAGGTGGACGGCGCCGAGTTCGGCGTCAACATCATCCCCCACACGCTGCGCGTCACGTCGTTCGGCAGCCTCGGCGCAGGGGCGATGGTGAACCTGGAGGTGGACATGCTGGCGCGCTACGTCGCCAGGCTCGCGGAAGGCGCGGCGTAGGCATGGCGGACGACAGCAAGACCGCCGGACTGCGTCGCTTGGTGGTGGACGATTTCCGCGCCGCGCTGTCCTCGATCGACGAGATCATCGACGACATTCGCAACGGGCGTACCGTCATCCTGATCGACGACGAGGACCGCGAAAACGAGGGCGACCTCGTGGTCGCGGCGCAGATGGCGACGCCCGAGACGGTGAACTTCATGGCCCGCTACGGGCGGGGGCTCGTTTGCCTCGCGCTCACCCAGCAGCGCGTTGGGCAGCTCGGGCTGCCGCTCATGGCGCGCCAGAACGAGACGCGCATGCAGACCGCCTTCACCGTCTCGATCGAGGCGCGCGAAGGGGTCACGACCGGAATTTCCGCCTCCGACCGCGCGCGCACCATCGCCGTCGCGATCGACCCGACGAAAGGTCGCCCGGACATCGTCTCGCCCGGCCACGTGTTCCCGCTGGTCGCGCGCGAGGGCGGCGTCTTGGTGCGCGCGGGCCACACCGAGGCGGCGGTCGACATCGCGCGGCTCGCCGGCCTCAACCCGTCGGGCGTGATCTGCGAGATCATGAACGACGACGGAACGATGGCGCGCCTGCCCGACCTCGTGAGCTTCGCCCAGCGCC
>DASWLB010000358.1:0-3007 GCA_036396315.1 Alphaproteobacteria bacterium | reverse complement strand
CTCCGGGGGATTTTGAAGAGCCGTCCTTCCACCGGAAGGACGGCTCTTCAAAATGGTGGGCGCGGCAAGGATCGAACTTGCGACCCCCACGATGTCAACGTGGTGCTCTCCCGCTGAGCTACGCGCCCGGGGTCGTCCCGTGTTTATAGTGGCGGATTGCGCCTTGGCAAGGGGCGCACCCGGCCGAATCAGGCGGCGAGGATGCGGTCCACCTGGGCGACGAGGTCGCGTAGGTGGAACGGCTTCGACAGCACCTTGGCCTCGGGGCTGCGCCCCGACCGGCGCGCGTTCAAGGCGACCGCGGCGAAGCCGGTGATGAACAGCACCTTGAGGGTCGGGTGGACCTCGCTCGCCTGACGCGCGAGCTCGATCCCGTCCATGCCGGGCATCACGATGTCGGCGAGGAGGAGGTCGTAGGGCTCGGCCTTGAGCGCGGCGAGCGCGCTCGTGCCCTCCGGGCAGTCGCGCACGATGTGCCCCGCGCGCCGGAGCGCGTTCGCAAGGAACGTGCGCATCGAATCGTCGTCTTCGGCGAGCAGGATTCGTGCCATGTCGTGTTCGTGCACCTGATCGTTCGGCCGCCGGCCGGCGGCCGATCGCCGCGCCCCCCGAACGCGCGGCTTCATGCGATGTCGATCACGATAGGGGGGCCATGGTTGCCAAAGGGTAAATGCTGCCCTAATCATGGCGGAATTCCGCCGCGGTCGCGGCGCCGGGCGCAGTGGTGACACGGGCCCGCCTTTGGGCTAAATCGGAACCGTCATGGACGCGCTCAGGGACGCAACCGAAACCAGCGAGCATCTCGAGGTCGTCCGCCCCACCCGGCAATCCGTTCCCCTGGTGTTCGCATCGCCCCATTCGGGCACGCGCTACCCGGCCGATTTCGTCGCCGCCTCGCGCCTCGACCCGGTCGCGCTGCGGCGGTCCGAGGACTCGTTCGTCGACGCGATTTTCGGGTCGGCGCCCGATCACGGCGCGCCGCTACTCAAAGCGTTGTTTCCGCGCGCCTTCGTCGATCCCAACCGCGAGCCGTTCGAGCTCGACCCCGCGATGTTCGAGGACGCGCTGCCGTCTTACGCCAACACCAACTCGGCGCGGGTCGCGGCCGGGCTCGGCACCATCGCGCGCGTGGTGAGCAACGGCACCGAGATCTACCGCGGCAAGCTGCGCTTCGCCGAGGCGGCGGAGCGAATCGCGTCGTACTACCGCCCGTACCACCGGACCCTGCAGGACCTGCTCGACGACACGCGGCGGGACTTCGGCTGCTACCTGCTGGTCGATTGCCACTCGATGCCCTCGATCGGCGGCCCGATGGACCCCGATGCCGGACGCAACCGCGCCGACTTCGTGATCGGCGACTGCTTCGGCACCTCGTGCGACGAGATCGTCGTCGCGACCGCGGAGCGCGCGCTGCGCGCCATGAGCTACACGGTGGTGCGCAACCGGCCCTACGCCGGCGGCTTCACGACGGCCAATTACGGCCGGCCGGGATCGGGCCTGCACGCCGTGCAGATCGAGATCAACCGCGCCCTCTACATGGACGAGGTGCGCATCGCGGCGCATGCCGGATTGAACGACCTTGCGCACCGCGTGAGCTCCCTCGTCGCGGCGCTTGCCGAGATCGCCCCGAAGGACCTCGTCCGCAAATGAGCCTCGCGGCCGCGCGGTCGCTTCTGTCCCTGCGCGACGCCACGGACGCCGATCTCGCGGCGATCGCCGCCATCTACGCGCACCACGTCCGCACCGGGCGCGCCAGCTTCGAGCTCGAGCCGCCAAGCGAGGCGGAGATGCGGCGGCGGCGCGCCGACGTGCTGGCCCGCGGCCTGCCCTACCTCGTCGCCGAGCTCGACGGCACGGTCGTCGGTTTCGCCTATGCCGGGCCTTACCGGCCGCGCCCGGCCTACCGCTACACGCTCGAGGACTCGGTCTATGTCGCCCCCGACGCGGCGCGCCGGGGCGCCGGCCTTGCGCTCCTCGCCGCGCTGATCGAGCGCTGCACCGGCCTGGGATACCGCGCCATGGTGGCGGTGATCGGGGATTCCGCGAACGCGGCCTCCATCCGGCTGCACGAAAAGGCCGGGTTCAGCCATGCCGGGACGCTGCGGTCGGTCGGCTGGAAACTCGGCCAGTGGACCGACAGCGTCCTCATGATCCGCCCGCTCGGGCCGGGCGATGCCACCCCGCCCGACCGCTAGGCCAAAAAAAGCCGCCCCCGAAGGAGCGGCTAGGTATAGGGAGGAAACGTCCAAGAGAGGGAAGAGCACGGGCCCGCTTGGACCCCAGGCCCATGCTGCATTGCAACCTAACGGCGCCGGCCGGGTCGTGCAAGCGAAAAATGCGCCGAATCAAAGGGATTGCAATTCGGCTCAGTATGAGCAATACGGCGGCACGGCGTAGAATTGTGCACTGCTTATAGACACGCCGCGACCTGCGACCGATGGGCGCACCTACGAGATATGGTAGGTATGGACGGAAATGTCCTGTCGCGTTGGGGGCCTCGGCCGAACCTGGCATGAATCTTGCTTGACGGATTCGGCGAACCTGGAGCACCGCCCATGCCGTCGATCGCCGACTTGATGACCCGATTCGCCATCGCCGCCGTGCTCGGCGCCGGCGCATGCGCGGGCGCGCGGGCCGCAGAGCCCGGCGCGGCAACGCCTGACGCCGCGATGTGCGATCGAGCGGTCGATGCCGTCGAGCGCGAGCTGCGCCTGCCGGCACGGCTCTTGCGCGCCGTTTCGCTGGCCGAATCGGGGCGCTGGGACGCGGCGCGGCAGGCAAGTTTTGCCTGGCCCTGGACCGTGACCGCCGGCGGGGCCGGCCGATTCTACCGGGATCGCGACGAGGCCATGGCGGCCGTGCGCCAGCTCCACGCCCGGGGCGTGCGCAACATAGATGTCGGCTGCATGCAGGTGAACCTGATGTATCACGCGGACGCATTCGACGAACTCGACGCGGCGTTCGACCCGGCGCGGAACGCGCTCTACGCCGGCCAGTTCCTGAAGGC
>DASWLB010000357.1:0-7647 GCA_036396315.1 Alphaproteobacteria bacterium | reverse complement strand
GGCGCTGGTCGCCGCCACCTTCGCCTTCGTCGTGTTCCTTGCCCGCGTCGAGTTCGAGCGCGAGCCCAACGTCTATCTCATCAACTTCACCGGCACGGTGACGGGGCTCGGCATCGGCAGCCCGGTGCGCTACCGCGGCGTACCGGTCGGATCGGTGCAGTCGATCCGTATCGATCCCACGGACATCGCACGCATCGAGGTGCTAATCGACGTCGATCCCACGGTCCCCATCAAGGAGGACATGGTCGCCTCGCTCGGGCTCCAAGGCATCACCGGCGTCGCCTACGTCCAGCTCACAGGCGGCACGCAGGCGAGCCCGCCGATCGCGGTGCGGCCCGGCGAGCGCTATCCGGAGATCGCCTCGCGCCCGTCCGACCTCGAGAAGATCCTCGAGAACCTGCCCAAGCTGTTCGAGGACGCGATCGGCTTCGTCGACCGGCTGAGCCGGCTGCTCGACGACAGGAACCAGGCGGCGATCGCCGAGACGCTCGAGAACGTGCGGCGCCTTTCCGCCTCGCTCTCGGGCGACCGCAGCGGCATCGACAAGGTGCTGGCCGAGACCGCGCTCGCCGCGCAGGCGATGCGCCAGACGGCCGAGACGTTGGACCGGTTCACCAAGGGGCTCGAAGGCAAGGTCGGGCCGCTCGGCGACAGCGCCAACGTCGCCATGGGCGAGATGCAGACGACCTTGATCGAGCTGCGCCGGGCGACCGCCGCCTTCGGCAAGCTCGCCAACGACCTGTCGGGCGTGATCGCGGAGAACCGACGGCCGTTGCACGATTTCTCGGCGAACGGGCTGTACGAGCTGTCGCAGTTCGTCACCGAGGCGCGCGTCCTGGTCGCCAACCTCGCCCGCCTCACCCAGGAGATCGAGCGCGACCCGGCACGGTTCTTCTTCGGCGACACCCAGCGGGGCTACGAGGCGAGATGATGAGAACCGGCCGCGTCCGCACCGCCGTCGCCGCGCTCGCGCTCCTTGCCGCGGGCTGCTCGGTCGAGCTGCCGGGCCAGCAGGAGCCGCCGCGCCTGTTCACCCTCACGCCCAAAACGACGTTCGATCCCAACCTGCCGCGCGCCGACTGGCAGCTCGCGATCGACGCGCCGTTGTCCGAGGCGGGCCTCAACACGACGCGCATCGCGCTCCGCCACAGCCCGGTGACGCTCGAGTACTACGCACGCGCCGAATGGGTGGACCGCGCGCCGCAGCTCGTGCAGCGGATGCTGGTCGAAAGTTTCGAGTCGACCGGCAAGATCGTCGCGGTCGCGCGCCAGTCGATCAACCTGCGGTCCGACTTCAACCTCATTTCGGAGCTGCGCGAGTTCCAGGCCGAATACGACCAGGGCGGCGCGCCCAAGGTGCGCGTGCGCATCAACGCGAAGCTGGTGAAAATGCCCGAGCGCATGATCATCGGATCGACGACCGCAGAGTTCATCGAGAAGTCGGACGGCACAGGCCTCGAGGCCGTCGTCCACGCGTTCGACGCGGCGCTCGGCAAGTCGCTCAAGCGCATCGTCGAGTGGACCCTGACGACGGCCGGGCAACGGAGCTGATACCAAGTCCTTTTGCGCGCGACTCATGTGCGTTCGTCCTTCGAGACACGGTCCTCGCAGTTCGCTCGGACCGCCCTCAGGACGAACGGTTTGATTTGGAATCAAAAAATCCGTTCGCCCTGAGGAGCCCGTCCTGAGCCTGTCGAAGGACGGGCGTCTCGAAGGGCGAGACCAAAGCACAGGCGAGCCTCTGGGAGACTTGGTATGAGCGGCCGTTCCGGCCTCAAGCCGCTCAGCGCGGCGCGTCCTCGGAAATCTGGATCTCTTTGATCAGCTTGTCGCGGATCGCGCGGGCGAAGTCGTCGAAATTGCGCGCGACGATCAGGAACGCGCCCGGCCCGCCGATGACGTTCTCGCGGTAGTAGGCGGAGATGTTCGCCTCCTCGCCCTCGATCGGCAGCCCGTTGATGGTGATTCCCGCCGCGACCGCCGCGTCGCGCGCGACTTCGGCCGGCGTCCCGCGGTTGTTCATCCCGTCGCCCGACACGTCGATCACCCGCCGCGCGCCGTCGAAGGCGCGGCCGAACAGCGAGGCCGCGTGGTGGATGGCGGCGCCCACCGCGGTGCCGCCGCCGAAGATCTGGCGCGGCTCGGCGGCGATCACCGCGGCCGTCTGGCGCGCCTCGCCTGCGCCCGCGATGCGCGTCCACGGCACGATCTCGTTGACGAAGCCCGGCCCCGACCATTCGAACAGGGTGACGGCGATCGCGCCCAGCTTGCCCTGCCCGATCGCATCCAGCACCTTGGGGTCGGTGAGCGCCCGGATATAGCCTTCGCGCTGAAGCTGGAACTCGCGCCGGTCGATGCTGCCCGAGGAATCGACGGCGAGCACGATCTCGACGTCGACCGCTTCGGCGCGAGCCGGCACTCCGATGAGGGCGCCCGCGAGGACGAGGAGCGCCGCCCTGGCGATGGCGCGGCGGAACATGGCGTCATTGTAGCGCGCCGCGGGGCGCGCCGGATGCACGGAATCGTGTGCGCCCCGCGGATCAGCTCGCGGGCTTCTTTTCGTCGAGCAGCTCTTCGAGCTTCTTCATGACCTTCTCGCCGTACCCGGCGGCGATCTCGTAGGCCCAGCCGTTGACCCGGGCGTTGATCTTCTCGACCTCGGCGCGGACCTTGTCGGGCTCGGCCGCCTCGGGCGCGACGCGGGCGCTGAACTTCGCCCAGTACACGTACTGCTTGGGCGAGGTCGCCTCCACCCGCACGATCATGCCGTCGAACGTCGAGAACTCGACCGAATGGCCGGGCACCGGAAATTCGACGTCGGTCGCCTTCTTCACATCCTCGAGGTCGAGCTTGTCCATGATCTCGACGATGCCGTCGATCTCGCCGTCGCTCTTGAGCTTGCGCCCCTCGGGCATTCGCTCGAGCGTGAGATTCTTCCGGTTCGCGTCCGCCTTCGAGGCGACGAACGAGCCCTCGCCCGGATGGTGCATCGCGACCCGCTTCACGTCCTTCTTCTTGAGGTCGACGATGACGCGGTCCACCCACTCCTTGTGGGTGACGCCGACCTTCACCGTGCCCTCGGCGAGCCACGCCTGGTCCTCGCCGACGCGGCGCAGATAGGTGCCGCCGCCCATCTTGCCGTAGAGGCTCTCGTTGCGCCTGCCGAAGATCGCGGCGGCAAGCGTCCTGCCGGCGCGGTCCTTCACCGTGATGCGCACCGCATCGCTCGCCTTGGGGCCGATGTCCTGGACCGCGAGCCGTTCGTAGCGCGTCGCGTCCTTGGTCTTGGGTTCGAGCATCTTGAGATCGGCGAGGGCGATCAGGAGGTCCTTCGGCTTGTCGAACGGCACGGGATAACCCTGCTTCTCGACCAGCTTCCAGTCCTCGCCTTCGCGCTTGATGGTGAGATGGCCGGCGTTGTTGGCGACCTCGATCTCGCCCGCGTCGTTGATGTGCGCCTTGAGGTCGGGGAACATCGGCGCGTTGCCGGTCGCGACCGTCGTCGTGCCGCGCTCGGTGACGACGGTATAGACGGCGCCCGCGAGCAGCGCGAGCGAGACCACGGCGAAGGCGATGAAGCTCAACGGTCTCATGGCGTGTCTCCCTCGGAACGCGTGCGCCGTCAGCCGGCCGGCAGATGGTGGCGCCGTCGCGCCTTGGCCCGGCGCGCGAGCGCGAGCAGGATCGCGACCAGGAGCACGAGCGCCGGCATCAGCCCGATATTGACCACCTTGAGGCGGGCGTCGAGCTTGTCGATGTCCTCGCGGAGCGCGCGCTGCACCTCGCGCAGCTCCGAGCGCGTCGTCACCATCTCGCGCCGGAAGTCGTCGATTTCCTTCGCCTGCTGCTCGGTGAGGATGGTCTTGGCAGCGGCCTGGGCCGGGGTCGGGGCTTGCGCCTGGCCCTCGCCCTGGCCGGGCTGCTTCGACTGCAGCTCCTTCAGTTTCTTCTCGACATCCTCGAGCTTCTGGACGAGCTGCTGCTCCTTGGCGCGGAAGCGCGCCTCGGCGTTCTTCTGGATGTCGGCGACCAGCTCGAACGGGCGCGAGGTCAGGCTGCGCGAGCGCAGGCTCGCGAGCGCGGTGCCGCCCGCCACGTTGTCGAGCGCGTTGAGCGTGAAGTCGGCGTTGTTGGCGATCGGCACCTCGAGTTGCTGGCCGAAGAAGTCCTGGATGCGCGTCCAGAACCGGTCGGCGAGGATGTCCACGTCGGCGGCGACGATCAGGTTGACCGGCCCCTTCGATTGGGCGAGGTGGTCCGCCGGCAGCTCGGGCTTCGCCTCCTCCTTCTTCTCGCCGTCGGGAGCCGCGGTCTCGTCCTTCTTCTCGGCCGCCTTCTCGTCCTTGGGCGGGCCGTCGGGGAAGGCGGTCTTGAGGACGCCGGTCAGGCGCGCCGCGATGATGTAGCTCTTGTCGTCCGACTTGAAGTCGCGCATCAGCTCGGCCGGCTTCGGCTCGAGGCGGACCTTGTCGACATCGATCAGCATCGAATCCTTGCTCGTCGCGACGAGCGGCTCGAGCTCGATCGTGGCGCCGTCGGCCTTGGCGATCGCGCCCGCGGTCGCGACGTTGATGACCTGCAGCTCGTCGGTGATCGGATCGCCGCGCCGGAGCGCGTCGCCCTTGAAGGTGAGCCAGGCGAGATAGTCGGTGATGATCGGGCGCCCGCGCGCGTCCTCGCCCGCGGCGACGCGCTGCGCCGCCTGGCGGTCGCCGACGAACTTCTTGCGGTCGTAGGCGATGCCCCAGGCCTTGAACAGCTTCTCGAAGTCCGATCCGAAATCGGGCGGCATGCGCTGCGTCTGGTTGGCGCGCGTCACCTCCTCGGAGAACGGATCGACGAACACCATCGCCTTGCCGCCCTTCAGGATGAACTGGTCGATCGCGTACAGCATCTTGTCGTCGAGCCCGGCGGGATGGACGATCATGAGCACGTCGATTTCGTCGGTGAGCTGCTTCACCTCATAGACGCTGCGGGTCTCGTAGGACTGGCGGATCATCTCGGTGATGCGCCACGGCTTCCACTGCTTGATCGGGTCGGATTCGAGGTAGGCGCCGGTGACGATCCCGATCACCCGCTTCTTCGGGTTGGACAGGTTGTTGATCATGCGCGTGAGGTCGTATTCGAGGAACTTCTCGCGCTGCAGCGCGAGGAACGGGATCACGTCGGTGTCGTCGGTCGTGTTGGTGCCGACCAGCCCGAAATAGACCACCTCGCCCGCGGCATCGAGCGGCACGGCCTGCAACCCGAACCCGACCGCGCGGTCCTCGGCCGGCGAGAACGGCTGGGGATCGATGTATTCGAGGGCGATGTTGCCGCCCGCCAGCGTGACGTAGCGCTCGAGCAGCTCCTTCACCCGCGCGGCGTAGCTCGCGTAGCCCGGGTTCTCGCGCGTGAGAGCGCCGGACAGGAACAGCCGCAGCCGGACCGGCTCCTTCACCGCGCCGAGAATCTGGCGGGTCGAATCGCTCAGCGTGTAGATCTTGCCCTCGGTGAGGTCGAGCTGGGTGGTGCGGAACAGGAAGTTCGACACGACATGGAACGACAGGAAGAACACCACCGCGACGCAAAGCCCCGCGATGGCGAGCGCGTGGCGGTTCCACCGTTTCGCGTTCATGGCTGCCTCACATGCCCTTCTTGAGCTCGACCGTGATCACGTTGGCGAACAGGAACACGCCCATCACGACCGCGAAGAACAACACGTCGCGCGCATCGAGCACGCCCTTGACGATGCGGTCGAAATGGACGAGGAACGAGAGCGAGGCGATCAGCTCGACCGCGTAGGGCGGCGCCCAGCCGCGCACCGCGCCGAGCACGATGTCGAGCCCGCTCATCAGGAACACGAAGCTCGCCGCGGCGGCGATGACGAAGGCGATCACCTGGTTCTTGGTCAGCGCCGAGACGAAGCTGCCGATGCACAGGAAGGCGCCCGCCATCAGCCAGCTGCCGATGTAGCCGGCGACGATGAGGCCGTTGTCGGGATCGCCCAAATAGTTGACGGTGAGCCAGACCGGGAAGGTCAGGATGAGGGCGATGCCGGCGAAGATCCAGGCGGCGACGAACTTGCCGATGACGCATTCGGTGGTCGAGACCGGCAAGGTCATCAGGAGCTCGAGCGTGCCGGTCTTGCGCTCCTCCGCCCACAGCCGCATGCCGACGGCCGGGATGAGGAACAGATAGAGCCACGGGTGGAACGAGAAGAACGGCACCAAGTCGGCCTGGTTGCGGTCGAAGAACCCGCCGAAATAGAAGGTCGTCGAGCCCGCAAGCGCCAGGAAGATGACGATGAAGACGTAGGCGAGCGGCGTCGAGAAGTAGGCCGCGAGCTCGCGCCCCGTGATCGCGACGATCGATGCCATCTCCGCCCTCCTTACGCCCGCGCCGTGATCTCGCGGAACACTTCGTCGAGCCGGCCCCGCTCGACCGAGATCTCCTCGACGTTGAGCCCGCGCGCGCGCAACGTCGCGCCGACCTCCTCGAGGATGGTGCGCCCGTTCGCGGGATACGCGAGCAGCCGGGCGATCCCGTCGGTCGCGCCGAGCATCTCGACGCGCGCGACGCCGTTGATGCGCGACAGCTCGGCCCGGCACAGCTCGGCCGCGCCGGCGACGATGTGGATGCGCACCGCGTTGTGGCGCTCGGACCGCGCCTGCAGCGAATCCGGCGTGCCGTCGAACACGACCCGTCCGTGCGCGATGATGATGGCGCGGGTGCACACCGCCTCGACCTCCTCCAACAGATGGGTCGAGATCACGATGACCTTTTCCCTGGCCATGCGGGTGATCAGGCTGCGCACCTCGTGCTTCTGGTTGGGGTCGAGCCCGTCGGTCGGCTCGTCGAGGATCAACACCTCGGGATCGTGCAGGATGGCCTGGGCGAGCCCGACGCGCCGCTTGAACCCCTTGGACAGGGTTCCGATCGGCTGCTCGAGCACCTCGTCGAGCTGGAGCTGCGCGACCGCGCCGGCGATCGCCGCGCGGCCCTTCTCGCCGCGCAACCCCCTGACCGCGGCGACGAAGCCGAGGAACGCGGCCGGCGTCATGTCGTCGTAGAGCGGCGCGCCCTCCGGCAGGTAGCCGACGCTGCGCTTGACCGCGATCGGGTCGGAGCCGACGTCGTGGCCGCACACCGTGGCGCTGCCCGCGGTCGGGCCGAGGAAGCCCACCACCATGCGCATCGTCGTCGTCTTGCCGGCGCCGTTCGGCCCGAGGAAGCCCACCACCTCGCCCCGGTCGGCCGAGAACGTCACGTCGTCGACGACGGTCCGGTTTCCGAACCGCTTCGTCAGGCCCTGAATTTCCAGCATGCCCGCCATGCCTTCAGCCTCCCGACCGCCCCTCTCCCCGGCGCGGATCCTTATTCTGTTCGATGCGAATCGACGGCCTGCGGCGAAGCGCCGACCCGTCCCGGTCGGTCCGTCGCCGGGCCACCCCGTTCGCCTCCGCACCGGCCGGGCAGCATACCCGGCCTCGCCGCCGCCGTCGCCTACCGCCTCAACCTCTTGAATCGAAATTCGAATCGGCCGGTCGCGCGCGTTGTCGTCGCGGCGCGCATGGATTTGGGCGAAGCGTGCGGTTTTGTCAACCCTCTCTGCGGCGAAGCGGCGCAGCGCATGCCCGCCTTACTCCTTCGGCTCGCGCAGGAACG
>DASWLB010000356.1:0-2826 GCA_036396315.1 Alphaproteobacteria bacterium | reverse complement strand
CCCTACAAGGGCGCGCTGCACGCGCCGGATTTCGGGCTGGTCGCGCCGGTCTATCACGAGGCCAAGCGGATCGGCTGGATCGGCGTGTGCTGCCACCAGCTCGACGTGGGCGGCATGGCGCCCGGCGGCTCGTTCCCCGAGGCGACCGACGTGCACCAGGAGGGCGTGCTGGTCTCGCCCACCCGCGTCGTCGAGAACGGCCAGTTCCGCGGCGACATCATCGCGATGATCACCGGCATGTCGCGCCTGCCGACCAACATGAACCTCGATTTCCGCGGCATGCTCGCGGCCAACAAGGTGGCGATCAAGCGGCTCAGGGAGACCATCGACCATTACGGCATCGACACTGTGCTGTCGGTGATGGACGGCATGATCGACATCACCGAGCGCGAGCTGCGCGCCAGACTTCGCGAGCTGCCGGATGGCGTGTTCCGCGCCCAGACCTTCCTCGACCACGACGGCGAGGCGAACCGGCTCTATCGCATCCACGTCGAGATGCGGAAGGAAGGCGACCGGCTCACCTTCGATTTCACCAAGTCGGCCGACCAGGCGCGGCGGTTCATGAACTGCACCCCGTCGGGCCTCTTGGCCGGCATCCGCGCCGCGGTGCTGCCCATCCTCGCCTACGACCTGCCGTGGAACGACGGCATCTTCCGCCCGATCGAGGTGGTGGCGCGGCCGGGCTCGATCGTCTCGGCGCGCTTCCCGGCGCCGGTGAGCCAGGGTCCGCTCGGCGCCATGTGGCTGGTGGAGACCGTGGCGACGGCGGCGCTGTCGCGTCTGGTCGCGACCAGCCCGACATACATCCAGGAGGCGCAGGCCTCGCCCAACGGCGGGCCGGACGGGCTCGGCATGCACGGGCTCAACCAGTACGGCGAGGCGGCGCACAACTCGTTCCTCGACATGATCTATGTCGGCGGCGGGGCGTACACGCACCGCGACGGTCTGTCGCCGCAGGGCCACCGCCACATCCCGGCGCTCCGGCTGCAGAACGTCGAGCGCAACGAGCAGAACGGGCCGATCCTCTACCTCTACCGCAAGTTCCTGACCGACTCGGGCGGCCCGGGACGGAACCGCGGCGGGCTGTCGGCCGGCGTCGGCTACCTGCTGCACGACGTCGACCATCTGCAGCTCAAAATGGCGTGCCACTGCTACGAATCCCCGACCGCCGCCGGGCTGTTCGGCGGCTATCCGGCGGCGTGCAACCGGCGGCGGTTCCTCAAGGACTCCGATGCCCGCGTCCAGCTCGAATCCGGCCATATCCCCTACGACACCGCATCGCTCGCGGGCGAATTGATCTCCTTCCCGGCCAAGATGACGCGCCCGACCGAGTTCACGCGGAACGACGTGTACGAATGCGGGCCGAGCTCCGGCGGCGGCTGGGGCGATCCGATCGACCGCGAACCGGACCGCGTCGCGCAGGATTTGCGCGAGGGCGCGGTATCGGCCGCGATGGCGCGCGATGTGTACGGTGTCGTCGCGCCCGACGGCGCGGTCGATGCGGCCGCGACGGACAAGCGCCGCGCGGCGATCCGCGCCGAACGCCTGTCCTGGAAGGCCGCGAGGGCGCCGGAGAACGATGCGCCGGCGCGGGACGCGAAGGGCGTGCCGGTCGCGCTCGCGGGCGATGCCGCGTCGTTCGAACGGGTCGGCGGCGCGGTGTGGTACCGCTGCGGTTGCGGCCATTGCCTCGCGCGCGCGGACGAGAACTGGAAGCCCTACGCGCGCCAGTCCGCGACCACGGCCGAGGAGCTCGGCCCGCGCATCAGCCTGCACGCGGAGCTCGAGGTCAGGCGCTACGCCTGCCCCGCCTGCGCGCGGCTGCTCGATGTCGAGGTCAAGCTGCCGGGCGATGCGCCGCTGTTCGACATCGAGATGAAGGTGTGAGCGCGAGGAGGACGACGATGGCCCATTCCTACCAACCGCCGCTGCCGCCGCGCTGGAACAGGAACATCCGGCACGGCTGGGTCGAGTTCAAGAGCGGCGCCGACGACATCCGCGGCTATCTCGCGCGTCCGCGCGCGGCGGCGAAGGCGCCGGCGATCGTGCTGGTGCACGAGAACATCGGCGTCATCCCGCACCGCCGCGAGGTGACGCGCAAGCTCGCCGAGGCCGGGTTCGGTGCGCTCACCGTCGATCTCTACAGCCGCGTCGGCGGCCAGCCGCCGCAGGATTTCAAGAGTCCGGAGGAGCGGCGCCAGAAGGCCTTCCTCGCCGCCAACGACGAACAGGCGATCGGCGACCTCGAGGCCGGGTGCCGCTACTTGAAGACGCTCGACGGCGTCGACGGCGGGCGGATCGGCGCGCTCGGCTACTGCATGGGCGGCGGCACCCTGTTCGCCTGGATGTGCGGCGCGAACGCATCGGTCAAGGCGGCCGTCGCCTATTACGGCACGGCGAACGTCGCCGCGTCGTCGCGCCCCGACGGCAAGGCGCTGTCCCGGATGTCGGTCGCATCGAAGCTGCAGGTGCCGCTCCAGGTGCATCACGGCGAGGCCGACCAGGCCGTGCCGTTCGCCGACGCCAAGGCGCTCGTCGAGGCCCTCAAGAAATCGGGCCAGCCGGTCGAGTTCCATTCCTACTCCGGCGCCAACCACGCCTTCGAGGACGACACGCATCCGAACTACCATGCCGAGGCGACCGCGAAGGCGTGGGAGCGCATGCTCGCGTTCTTCGGCCGGCATTTGGGAACCCGCAAGGCCGCCGCGGCGGAGTGATGCGTCCATCAACGCGCGCGACAGGCCCGGATCGGCACCGGGAGGTCGCGCGCGAATATCGCCGTCTCGCCCCCCGCTACGATAAACGGTGGGCCTCCTACATCGAAGC
>DASWLB010000355.1:0-4585 GCA_036396315.1 Alphaproteobacteria bacterium | reverse complement strand
CGCGCCGCCGGGCGGCCTCGGCGTCCTCGCCCCACAGCTTGGCCTGATACAGCTCGTCGACATGGGCCGCTTCGTAGGCTCGCGCCCCGTCGATCCAGCCCTCGGCGACGGCCAGCGCGATCACCAGCGATCCGGTCGCCGCCGTCGCCGCGTGCAGCGCGGTGAGCGGGAAATCGGCAAACGCCTCGATCGCGCGCCGGAGAGCGGCCAGCGCATCGGGCGGCTGGGGTTCGGGAACGATGCCCTCGGCGACGCGCAAGGCGGCGTCGTAACGATCGACGGCCCATTCGACCAATGGCTGCCACGCGGCATCCTGGCGCAGCCGCAGCTCCACCGGTTCGGCGGCGCGGTAGCACACGAGGTCGGTTTCGGCGAAGCGCGCGACCTCGGCGACCACAACGGCGCGATGGCCCGCCACGCGGTCGATCGCGGTGTTGGCAAGCCGGCAGAGTCGCATCGAGGCGGGGTCGATGTCAGCCGCCTGGGCCGCCCATTCCGCCGCGATCGCCTCCGCCGCCGCGCGCGACGGAACCGCAAGCGGGTTCTTCGCCGGCGTGCGCGCGCGCCTGCCGTCGAGGACGATGCGGAACCCTGTGTCGTCCGCGGCGACACCGGCCTCTCGATAGAAGCGCTTCACCGGCCGAACAGGTTGCGGATGCCGCGCTCGATGCCGTCGATCACGCCGGCCGGACCCGTGCCCTCGGCCGCCGGCGCGGCGGCAGGCGCCTGGCCCGCGCCCTGCTTGAGCGCGGCGACGCACGGGTTGTCGTCCCCCGCCCCGCCGCTCACCAGCGGCAGCAACAGCCCGATCGGCGCGAAGGCGGTGCCGACGACGGCGCCGGCCACCCCCTTGGCGACCGACGCGCTGTCGAGCCCGGGGTCGGGATTGGCGAGCGTGCCGGTGAGGCGCACCGGCGTCGCGAGGCTGACGAGGCTCGCCTCCTTCGGGCGCGGCGTGAACAGGAGGTCGAGCTTCTCGTCGCGCAGATCCACCGTGCCTTCGCCGCGCACCGTGACGCGGCTGGTGTCGAACAGCAGCGCCTCGCTCTTCGCCATGCCCTTGACCACGGCGAATTGGGCGACGACGCAGTTGAGCTTGGTGGTCTCCGACTTCTCTCCGCCCGGCAGCATGAGCCGCACGAGGTCGGCGCCGATCGCATCGACGTAGCGCGTGCCGATGCTGCCTTCGCCCGTCATCAACCCGAGCCGCCCGTCGAGCCCGGCCATGATCTCGCGCACCGAGCCGCCCGACCCGCGCAAATCGGCCTCGACGTTGGAGTTGCGCGCCGTGACGCCGGCGACTCCCAGATCGGCGAGGAGGGCGCCCGCGTCCAGGTTCTTCGCGGTGGCGAAGACGGCCAGGGTGGGCGTCTCGGGCGCCGCATCGAGCGCGAGCCGCGCATCGACCGTGCCGCCGGCGAAGCCGGCCTTGAACGGCCGCAATTCGAGCCGCCCCCCCTTGAGCGACAGGCCGAGCGAGGCGTTCGTCGCGACAAGCTGCGCGGATACGACGCGATCGGCCGCCACCGTGACCTCGGCATCGAGCGACTTGAGCGCGCCGAGCGGCAGCGGCGTCGCGTCGAACACCCGCCCGTCGGCAGGTGCGGCGGGGGCGGCCGGCGTGGCGGCGGCGCCCTCCTTCGGCGGCGCGGTAATACCCAGCGCGACCAGGTCGATCAGCGGCGAGCGCAGCTCCGCGGTCAGCGCCGGCACCTTGCCGGCGACGGCGACCGTTGCGCGGCCCGTCACGTTGGTGCTGCCGAGGGTGAGGCGGAGGTCGTCGATCCGCCAGGTTCCGTTCTCCGCGTCGGCCACGCGGCCCGACACCGCGTAGGGTCCCATCGACGGCAGCGCGGCGCCGGCGAGCGGCGCCAGCGCGCCCACGTCCTTGCCCTCGGCCGAGATCGTGATCTCGGCGCCCTTGCCTTCGAGCGGCCGCGCGATCTCGCCGCGCGCGGTCAACACGGCACCGGCGACCCGCGCCTCGAGCTCGACCGGCCAGCGCCGCGTCGTATCGGCGAGCGCCGCAAGCGCGCCAAGCGTCGCCTTCACCTCGTAGCGTTCGCCCGACCAGGTCCCGTCGGCCTCGACGAGGAGGCGCGAATCCGCACCGGTGGTGCCCACGAGCCGGTCGAGCACGACGGTCGTGGTCTTGCCGCTGCGCCCATCGCGCAGGCTCACCCGCGCCTTTTCGATCGCCACGTCCTCGAGCGCGGGAAATGGCGCCGTCCCCGAATCCTCCGAGGCCGCCGCCTGGGCCGCGCCGGCCGCGAATTCCCAGTTCTTCGCACCGTTGCTCGCGGTCTCGAGCAGGATTACCGGCTCGACGATCGCGAGGCGCGTCACCACAACCTCGCCGCCGAGCAGCGGCAACAGGGCGACGCGCGCCTCGATCCGCTCGACGGTCGCCATGTCGGGCGCGGTGCCCCACGGCGCGTTGGCGAAGCGCACCTTGTGGGCGACGAGCGAGGGCGTCGGCAGGAGCTCGAGATCGAGCCGCCCTTCGATGGCGAGCTCGCGCCCCGTCGCCTCGCGCACCGCGTCGGTCGCGAGCCCCTTGTAGGCGTCGTAATCGACGGAGGTAACGGCGACGGCGGCCGCGACGATCAGCGCGACCGCGGCCACGGTGCCGATCTTGATCGCGCGGCCGAGGCGCATCATGCGTCTCCCACGAGGGCGCGCACGGCGGGCGGAATCTCCGCGAAGCGCGCGACGACGCGGTGCGCGCCGGCGCCGATCAGCTCGTCCGTCTCGTGCACGCCCCAGCTCACCCCGAGCGAGGCCGTGCCGGCGTTCACCGCCATCAGGATGTCATAGGTCGTATCGCCGACCATCACGGTTTCCTCGGCGCGCGCGCCCGCCTCGGACATCGCCTCGCGCAGGAGGTAGGGGTTCGGCTTGCCGGGACCGTGGTCCACCGTCTTCACGGCGACAAACCGGCCGGCGAAGCCGCAGCGCTCGAGGATGTCGTGCACCCGATGGTTGCCGCGGCTGGTCACGATGGCAAGCAGCACGTCGTCGGCCTCGAGTGCGGCGAGCGCATCGTGCGCGCCGGGGAACGCGACCACGTCGCGCGGCGGCGCGGTGCGCCGCCCTTGCGCGACGTCGTCGTAGTAGGCGCGGATCAGATCGAGCTCGCGCTTGCCCGAACCGGGCAACAGCATCGGCACCGAATCCTCCCACGGCAGCCCGATGACGCGGCGGATGCGGTCGGGTTCGACCTCGGGAAAGCCGCACGCCGACCAGCACGCGCGGATGGCCTCGACGATCGCGGCCGCGCTGTCGATCAGCGTGCCGTCGAGGTCGAACACGGCGAGGCGCAGTCGTTCGGGTGCAGTCATGGCGTGTCGGCAGGAAGCCCCGCTTCAGAGATAAGGCATGCCGCGTCGCAAAGCCAGCGCCGCGCGCCACTTGGCCCGCGCCGGAACGTTCGGATATGGTTCAGCCGGCTTTACCAGACCCGGCGGTTGAAACGTTGCCATCGGCCGATCCCGCGACGCCCTATTCCGGCGATTGGCGCCGCCGCCTCGGGCTTGCGATCGGGCCCGCCGGATTTGTCGCGCTCCTACTCTTGCCCGCCCCGGAAGGCATGAGCATCGCGGCCTGGCGCGTCGCCGCCGTCGCCTTCCTGATGGCGACTTGGTGGATGACGGAGGCGATCCCGGTCGCAGCGACGGCGTTGCTTCCGGTCGTGCTGTTCCCGCCCCTCGGCGCCGCCGCCCGCGGGGCGGCCACGGCGCCTTTCGCCAACCCGTTGATATTCTTGTTTCTTGGAGGATTCGTCATCGCGCTGGCGATGGAGCGCTGGGAGCTTCACCGTCGCATCGCGCTGGCGGTGATCGCGCGCGTCGGCACGCGCCCCGGATCTCTCCTCGGCGGCTTTATGCTTGCGACGGCGGGCCTCAGCATGTGGGTCAGCAATACCGCGACGACGGTGATGATGCTGCCGATCGGACTTTCGGTCATCGCGCTCGTGCAACGCACGACACCGCCGGCCGGGCCCGAACCCGGCGGCGCGCGCGACCCGTTCGCCACGTCCCTGCTTCTCGGCATCGCCTACGCCGCGAGCATCGGCGGGATCGCCACCCTGATCGGTACCCCGCCCAACGCGCTGCTCGCGGCGTTCATGCTCGAATCCTATGGAGTCCGCATCGGATTCGCCCAGTGGATGCTGGTCGGTCTCCCGCTTTCGGCCGCCCTGCTGGCAGTGGCATGGCTCTTGTTCACCCGCGTCCTGTTCCGCAGCGGCAGCGCGGACCTGCCCGGCGCGGCGATGGCGGTTAGCGAGGCCCGTGCCGCGCTTGGTTCGATATCGCCGCCCGAGCGGCGCGTCGCCTGCGTGTTCGCGGCGACGGCGTTGGGCTGGGTGATCCAGCCGCTCGTGTCCTCCGCGCTCCCCTGGCTCCAGCTCTCCGACACGGCGGTCGCGCTGCTCGGGGCGCTCGCCCTGTTTCTCGTCCCCGCCGGAACCGGCGGCTCCGAACGCTTGATGGACTGGGCGACGGCGCAGCGCCTGCCCTGGGAGGTGCTCATCCTGTTCGGGGGCGGGCTCAGCCTCGCCGCGGCGGTCAACGACACGGGTCTC
>DASWLB010000354.1:0-3440 GCA_036396315.1 Alphaproteobacteria bacterium | reverse complement strand
GCTCGGCGTCCTTGACGGCGACCTGCTGGCCCGCGGTCTCGGCGGTCGCCACCACCGCCTCGGCGACGCCGACGCTCGCGCGCGCGACCGAGACCGCGTGCTCGGCCCCGCGCAGCCGAGCTTCCGACATCTCGGCAGCGGCGAGCGCCGCCTCCTGGCGCTGGCCCGAGGCGATGCCCTGCGCCGCGAGCCGTCGATAGCGCTCGGCGTCGGCCGAGTTGCGCTGCAGCTCGGCCCTGGCCGCCGTCACGTCGGCCTCGGCCTTCCGCAGCGAGGCCTGCGCCAGAGCGAGGTTGCTCCGCGCCTGTTGCAGGACCGCGTCGGTCGTCGCGCGCACCAGCGTGATGTCGGCTTGGGCCTTGGTCGCGCCGGCGACGGCGGCAGCGAGGGCGGCGCGCGCGTCGGCGAGCTTCGCTTCGCGGTCGCGCCCGTCGATCTCGATCAATAGCTCGCCTTCCTTGACGGGCTGGTTGTCCGTGATCAAGACGCGCGCCACCGTGCCCTCGATGCGCGGCGTCAGCGCGACCGTGTGCCCGTCGATGAACGCGTCGTCGGTCCACTCGAGGTCCTTGACCGACCACCAGTAGAAGGCGCCGGCGATGGCGGCCGCGATCAAGACGGCGAGAAGGATGAGGAAGCGGCGCGCGCGCGCGCGAGCGGGCGAGGCGACGGGCGGCGCCTCGACGGGCGGGGCGGGCGCCGCGCGATCCTTGCGACCGCGCGCGGCGACGCGGACCTCGTTCCTCACCCCATCGTCCATCGCTTCGCCCGCCCGCGCCGCCCGCTGCGGCGAACCAGTTTAGCCTACTCTCCCGCCTGCGGCGACACGCCGCGGCGGCGACGGCGAGGGCTCGACCGGCGCGCGCGGGCCGAACTAGACTGCCGCGAGGGCCTGGTTAACGAGCCCGTCCGGGGAGCGCGCATGTTCTCGACCGACTGGCAGTCATCGCCGCGCGAGCACGAGGTCGTCATCGAGCGCGATGTCGCCATCCGCATGGAGGACGGCGTCACCTTGGATGCCGACGTGTTCCGGCCCAAGGGGTCGGGCAAGTTCCCCGCGATCCTCGCCTTCTCGCCCTACGACAAGGCGGAGCAGTCGGCCGCCCTCATGCCCGAGGCGTTCACCGCGACGCGCGGCTCGATCGAGGCGGGCGACCACAACTTCTACGTCCGGCGCGGCTACGCCTTCGTCGTCGGCAACATCCGCGGCTCGTGGAAGTCGGGCGGGCTGTTCGGCAACCTCGATCCCGACCCGCGCGCGGTGAAGGACCTCTACGAGGCGGTCGAATGGGCGGCGCGCCAGCAATGGTGCGACGGCAATGTCGGGATGACCGGCGTCTCGTACTTCTCCATGCTGCAGAAGCGGCTCGCGCATTTGAAGCCGCCGCACCTCAAATGCCTGTTCGCGCCCTACGGGTTCTCCGACGCCTACCGCGACCTGATCTATCGTGGCGGCATCCTCGCGCCCGGCTTCGTCGAGTACTGGTGCCGGCGCTACCGGCCGAACTACCGCATCGAGAACAGCTTGAAGAAGCGCTGGGGCGAGAGCCGCTACAACCAGAAGATCGAGGAGATGCTCGCCGATCCCGAGCTGCAGCAATATCCCAACCTGATCGGCGCGCTGCGCAATCCCGACGCGGGCGCGAACCCGATGATCTGCGAGTACCTCTTGAACCCGCTCTACAACGAGTTCTACGCCGAGCGCGTCGCGAAGTGGCCGGAGCGGGACGCGGTGCCCGCCTATTTCGGCGCCGACTGGGGGCTTTACGGCCTGCATCTGCGCGGCGACGTGCGCGCCTACGAGCACTGGAACGGTCCGAAGAAGCTCACCATCGGCCCGCCGCTCTATCTCGACCGGCCGCTCTACCAGATGGCCTACGAGTCGCTTCGCTGGTTCGACCACTGGCTCAAGGGCATCGACACCGGGATGATGGACGAGAAGCCGGTGCAGCTGTTCATCCTCAACACCGGCGAGTGGAAGGAGTCCGACTCCTGGCCTCTCAAGGGCACCAAGTGGACGCCATTCTACCTGCACGAGAAAGGCCTCCTCTCCGAGCACGAGTTCTGGCCGAACGAATCCCCGACCAGCTTCTTCGAATCCCAGTACGAGCACGGCACGGCCCTCTTCCGCACTCCGCCGATGGTGGAAGCGACCGAGCTGTGTGGCCCGATCGTGCTCGACCTCTTCGGCTCGACCACCGACACCGAATTGCTGTGGTTCGCCTCGCTGTGGGAGGAAGCGCCCGACGGCAAGGAGACGCTGCTCACGCGCGGCTGGCTGCGCGGCTCGCAGCGCCGCATCGATCCGAAGGAATCGAAACCATGGCGGCCGGTGCAGCTGCACACCGAGCGCGAGCCCCTGAAGCCCGACGAGATCGCGCATTTCTCGATCGAGGTCGGACCGCTCGGCGTGCTGCTGCGGCCCGGCCACCGTCTCGTGCTCAGGATTCGCTCGACCGACGACGAGCCGCCCAGCTCGTTCATCGAGCGCATCGGCCAGGGCCACATCCGCCGCCCCGGCGCCGCGCGCGTCACCATCCACCACGACGGCGCGCACCCCTCGCACCTCCTGCTGCCCATCACGCGCGGCAACCGGCTCGGCACCTTCATCTCGGGCGGCAAGCTGCCGCCGTTCCAGCCGCCGCCGGGCGCATAGATCAACGGACAAGGGAATCCCATGGCCAACGAACTGAAGCCGGTGCGCCGCATCGTCACCGGGGTGAAGCCGGACGGCACCGCCACCATCGAAGAGGATCGGCTCGCACCGACGGTCACGACGGTCGCGGCGCGTCCCGGCTACCGCGTGACCAGCCTGTGGGTGACGGGCGAGTCGCCGGCCGCGATCGAGGCGGCGGATTCGAGCGCGACGCACCAGGGGCTGCTGCCGCCCAAGGGCGGCACCTTGGTGCGCATGATCGACATCCCGCCCGAGCCGAAGGACGCATCCGAGCGCCTCCGCCAGCAGCGGGCGACGTTCGGCTCGATCTACACCGACTTGGCGCGCAAGGAGGACCCCAAGCGCCATCCCGGCATGCACCAGACCGACACGGTGGACTACGCCATCTGCATGGAGGGCGAGATCACCGCCGTGCTCGAGGACAAGGAGACCTTGATGAAGGCGGGCGACGTCTTGATCCAGCGCGGCACCAACCACGCCTGGGCCAACCGGTCGGACAGGATGTGCCGCATGTGCTTCGTCCTGATCGACGGCAAATGGTAGGGGAGGGGACGATGTTCTATCGCTGCTTGCCGCACGCGGTCCATGCGCCGGCGACCGACCGGGGGGCGAAGCGCACGGTGCGGCGCGGCAACAAGAGCCTCACGGTCGACATCCACTGCCACTTCGTGTCGCAGCGCGCGACCGACCTCGCGAAGCCGCACTTCACGCCGGACAAGGAATCGGCGATGCGGTACGCCACGCCGCTCACGCGCGAAATTCT
>DASWLB010000353.1:0-2029 GCA_036396315.1 Alphaproteobacteria bacterium | reverse complement strand
GCAGCCCGTCGTCGACGGCTGGATCAAGGACATGACCGGGAAGGGACATCCGGGCCAACAGCTCGTCACCGAGGCCCGCGCGCTCATCGTCAAGTACAAGGCCGAGGCGGCGAAGACCAACTGACCCGGCGATGGCCGCCGACCCGCTCGCGCCCGACGCGCCCGGCGCCGACGATTCCGCTGCCGCCGCGCACACCGCGGCGGGCCGGGCGCTGGCGCACGCAACCGCCGTCCTCACCTGGGCGGGCAGCGCGGCGCTCCTTGCGGTCGCCGCCGTCACGGTGCTGTCCGTCCTCGGGCGTTATCTGTTCAACCGGCCGATCGAAGGCGACTACGAGCTGGTCGAGATCGGCATGGCCGTCGCGATCTTCCTCTACTTCCCCTACACCCACCTCACCGGCTCGAACATCGTCGCCGAGTTCTTCACGCACGGGCTCTCCGAGCGCGCCCGCACGATGCTCGAGGCGATGCACGACGCGATCTTCGGTGCGGTCGCCGCGCTGTTCACCTGGCGGCTCGCGCTCGGCTGCATCCGCAAGTTCCAGGAGAACGACACGACCATGCTGCTCGCGATCCCGAAGGGCTGGGCCTTCCTGCTTGCCGTGATTGCGATGGCGATGCTCGCGGCGGTCTGTGCGCTCCGCGTCGCCGACGGGCTCGACCGGCTGCGGCGATGACCCATTACGAGCTCGCGCTGGGGGTGTTCTGCCTCTTGATGGCGCTGATCGTGATCCGCATGCCGATCGCGATCGCGATGTTCCTCGCGGGCGCGTTCGGGTTCAGCCAGATCGCGGGCTGGGACGCCGTGCTCAACCTGATGAGCGAGGCGCCCTACTCGCGCGTGTCGAACTACGAGCTGTCGGTGATCCCGCTGTTCCTCCTGATGGGCCAACTCGCCACGCGCGGCGGTCTGTCGCAGCAGCTCTACCGCTCGGCGCGCGCTTGGCTCGGGCACTACCGCGGCGGCATTGCGATCGCCACGATCGGCGGCTGCGCCGCGTTCGGCGCGATCTGCGGCTCCTCGATCGCGACCGGCGCGACCATGGCGACCGTGGCGCTGCCCGAGATGCGGCGCTACGGCTATAGCGGCTCGCTCGCGACCGGCGCGCTCGCAGCCGGCGGCACGCTCGGCATCCTTATCCCGCCCTCGATCGTCCTCGTGATCTTCTCGATCCTGACCGAGCAGTCGCTCGGCAACCTGTTCCTCGCCGCCATCATCCCGGGGATCATCGCGACGCTCGGTTACGCGGCGGCGATCGCAATCTACGTGCGCGCAAGGCCACAGGCGGCGCCGCCGGCCGAGGCGCTGGCGATGGCGGAGCGCATTGCCAGCCTGTGGGCGATCCTGCCGGTCGCCGTCATCTTCACCGTCGTGGTCGGCGGCATCTATCTCGGCGTATTCACCCCGACCGAGGGGGCCGCGGTCGGCGCCGCGACCACCGGGCTGCTTGCCGCCGCGCTCGGCGGGCTCGACTTCCGCGGCGTGCGCTTGGCCCTGTTCGACACGGCGAAACTCACCGGCATGATCTTCATCATCCTGGTCGGCGCCGAGTTCTATTCGGCGTTCCTCGCCCTGTCCCAGACGCCGCAGGCACTCGCGCGCTGGATCGGCGAAAGCGGCTTTGCGCCGCTGACCGTGCTGGTCGCGATCGTGATCGTCTATCTCCTGCTCGGCTGCGTCATGGATGGGCTGCCGATGATCCTGATCACCGTGCCGGTGTTCTATCCGATCGTCATCGGCCTCGATTTCGGCATGGGGCTCGATGCGCTGGCGATGTGGTTCGGCATCCTCGTGCTCATCGCGGTCGAGGTCGGGCTGATCACCCCGCCGATCGGCATTAACGTCTATGTCATCAATTCGATGGCGCGCGACGTGCCGATCACGGAATCGTTCAAGGGCATCGTGCCCTTCTTCCTGTCCGATCTCGCGCGCATCGCGCTCATCATCGCCTTTCCGGCGACCTGCACCTTCCTGCCCGGCGTCAAATAACGGGAGACCCGACATGGCCGACCTGCATCGCATCGACGT
>DASWLB010000352.1:0-2846 GCA_036396315.1 Alphaproteobacteria bacterium | reverse complement strand
CCGGGCGCGCGCGCATCCAGCCGTGCCGGCATGTCAGGCGGCCCCGGGCTTCGACAAGGGCTCAGCCGCGCCGCCGAACCGGTCGACCCAGAAGTTGATCTGCTCCGGCCGCGTCTTGAGCGCGGCGCGGTTGACGATCAGCCGCGAGGTGACGTGGGCGATGTGTTCCACCTCGACCAGCCCGTGCGCCTTGAGCGTCGCGCCGGTCGAGACGAGGTCGACGATGCGCGGGCAGAGACCGAGGGCGGGCGCGAGCTCGACCGCGCCGTTGAGCTTGATGCATTCCGCCTGCACGCCGCGCTTCGCGAAGTGGCGTCGCGTGACCTCGGGGTATTTCGTCGCGACGCGGAGATGGCTCCAGCGCGACGGATCTTCCGTGGCCGCGAGGTCGTCCGGTTCGGCGACCGACAGCCGGCAACGCCCGATCTTGAGGTCGAGCGGCGCATAGACTTCGGGGTAGTCGAACTCCATCAGCACGTCGTTGCCCGCGACCCCGAAATGGGCCGCGCCGAACGCGACGAAGGTGGCGACGTCGAAGCTGCGCACCCGGATGATCGAGAGTTCGGGCACGTTGGTCGCGAACTGGAGACGGCGCGAATCGCCGTTGCGAAAATCGGCCTCCGGCACGATCCCGGCCCGGCCGAGCAGCGGCATCGCCTCGTCCAGGATCCGCCCCGCGGGCAGGGCGAGCACGAGATTCTCGTTTGACGTCAACGGGGTGCTCCTGAGACCCGAGCCGGCGCGCACGCTCAGCCGGCGCCCTCCACCGGATGGCTCGGCCGCCAGCGCGTCGGGTACGGCTCCGCCATGTCCTCTAGATGGCACAGGATCCGGTCGACTTCCACCCGGATCGCGGCGTTGCCGGAGAACAGGATCTCGATCGCCCCGTCGCTCGGCTCGATGGTGAGCAGCGACAGGATCGCGTCCTTCCGGCTCCGGTCGATGTTGCGCAGCTTCACGGCGCGCACGTCGTCGATGCACAGGCCGGCGTGCACGCGCTCGTAGATGCGTCCCTTGACGTGCGGTCCGTTCGCGGATTCCCAGCGGAACCGGTTGGCGACCATGACGAAGCGGCGTTCGTCGGGCAGGTAGGCCATTTCCTCGATCGGCACGACCGCGTCCTGCAACACCGCCGCGAAGACCGCGAGGTCCTCGGCGTCGGTCGCGCGCAGCTTGATGGTGTCGGACATTGCGCCGGGCGACGGCTCAGGCGGCCAGGCGCACGATGTCGGCGCCGCAGGCGGCGAGCTTCTCCTCGATCCGCTCGTAGCCCCGGTCGAGATGGTACACGCGATTGACTACCGTCTCGCCCTCGGCGGCGAGACCCGCGAGCACGAGCGACACCGAGGCGCGCAGGTCGGTCGCCATCACCGGCGCGCCGGTGAGCCGCGAGACGCCGCGCACCATGGCGGACGCGCCGTGCACGTTGATGTTCGCGCCCATCCGGTTGAGCTCGGGCACGTGCATGAACCGGTTCTCGAAGATCGTCTCGGTGATCATCGCGGCGCCCGACGCGGTCGTCATCAGCGCCATCATCTGCGCTTGAAGGTCGGTCGGAAACCCCGGGAAGGGCTCCGTCATCACGTCCACCCCGCGCAGGTCGTTGCCGCGCGCGATGCGAACGCCCGCATCGGTGCGGTCGATGCGCGCGCCGGCCTCGCCCAGCTTCTCGAACAGCGCCTCGCCGTGCTCGACGCGGGCGCCGGCGAGCTCGAGCGCGCCGCCCGTGATCGCGGCGGCGAGCGCGAAAGTGCCGGTCTCGATGCGGTCGGGGATCACCGAGTGCGTCGCCCCGGCGAGCGCGGCATGGCCTCGGATGCGCAGCGTGTCGGTGCCGTCGCCCGCAATGTCGGCGCCCATCGCGCGCAGGCAATGGACGAGATCGGTGATCTCGGGTTCGCGGGCGGCGTTGGTGAGCACGGTCTCGCCCTCGGCGAGACAGGCCGCCATCACCAAATTCTCGGTCGCCCCGACGGAGACCAGCGGGAAGACGACGTGCGCGCCCTTGAGGCCCTTCGGCGCGCGAGCGCGGATGTAGCCTTCGCGCAGCTCGATCTCGGCCCCCAGCAGCGTGAGGCCCTTCAGGTGCAAATCGACCGGCCGCGTGCCGATGGCGCATCCGCCGGGCAGCGACACCTCGGCGTGGCCGAACCGGGCGAGCAGCGGGCCGAGCACGAGGATCGAGGCGCGCATCTTGCGCACGAGTTCGTAGGGCGCGACGGTGTTGGTGACGGCGCGCGCGGTAAGCCGCATCGCGCGGCTGCGCCCGGTGCCGCCGTTGGTCTCGATCTCGACGCCGTGCTGCTCCAAGAGCGTCGCGAAGGTCGCGATGTCAGCGAGCTGCGGCAGGTTCAGGAGGGTGAGCGTATCCTTGGTCAGAAGCGCGGCGGCCATCAGCGGCAGGCCGGCGTTCTTGGCGCCGCTGATCTCGACGGTCCCTTGGAGCGGCCTGCCGCCGCGGATGCGGATCTTATCCATCGGTTTCCTCGAACCCCCGGCCGGGGCGACGGCGGCCGATCGGCGCGCCCTTGTACTTCAATGCGATACCTACCTCAAGTTCCGGGCGCGACGACGCATGTCATGGCGCCTTGCGGTCGCGGCCGGTTGCCGGCGCGCCCGACGCGCGCCCGTCCTGTTGGGCCTTGCGGCGCCTGAGATTATCGCGGAGCGCGCGGGCGAGACGTTCGCGCTTGGCGCGCGCCTTGGCCGAGAGTTCCGGACGCTTCGGCGGCGCAGGGTTGTCGTCGGCGGACACGGCCGGATTATAGCGGTTTCCGGCGAACCGGCGGTTAACGGGCGGGCTGCTTGAACCTATTAACGTGCCTGTGGCATTGTCCGGCCACGGA
>DASWLB010000351.1:0-4402 GCA_036396315.1 Alphaproteobacteria bacterium | reverse complement strand
GGAGCGCCACGGCATACCGGTCGCGCACCCGCGCTACCCGTCGATTCCCCGCATCGGCATGGCGGTCGCCCCGTTCCTGATGTACGGCTGGACCGTGCGCGCGCTCCGCGCCGAGATCGCGAGCGGCTTCGACTTCGACCTCATCGATGCGCACTACTTCTATCCGGACGGCGTCGCCGCGGCGTTGCTCGCGCGCCATTTCGGCCGGCCGTTCGTCGTCACCGCGCGCGGGTCCGACGTGAACGTGATCGCGGGCCATGCGCTGCCGCGGCGGATGATGCTGTGGGCGGCCGCGCGCGCGGCCCGCGTCGTCACGGTGTCGCGCGCGCTCAAGGAGTCGCTTGCGGCACTCGGCATCCCGCCCCGCCACATCGAGGTGATGCGGAACGGAGTCGACCTTACGACGTTCCATCCGGGCGACCGCGCGGCGGCGCGCCGCGCGCTCGCGCTCGACGGACCCGCGCTCGTCTCGGTCGGCAGTCTGCTCGAGTTCAAGGGCCACGGCCTCGTCATCGAGTCGCTCGCCCGGCTGCCCGGCGTGAACCTGCTGATCGTCGGCGACGGGCCCGAGCGCGCCGCGCTCGAAGCCCTCGCGCGGCGCGCGGGCGTCGCGGATCGCGTCCGCTGCCTCGGCCGCGTGGCGCACGAATCGCTCGCCGCGATCTATGGCGCCGCCGATGCGCTCGTGCTCGCGTCCGCGCGCGAAGGCTGGCCCAACGTGCTGCTCGAGGCGATGGCGTGCGGCACGCCGGTGATCGCGACCCGCGTCGGCGGCACGCCCGAGATCGTCACCTCGAAAGCGTCGGGACGGCTTCTGGCCGCGCGCTCGGCCGAAGTGATCGCCGCCGCGGTGACGGAGCTGCTCGCCGCACCGCCCGATCGTTCCGCGACGCGCGCCTACGCCGAGCGCTTCGGCTGGGACGAGACGACGAACGGCCAGCTCGCGCTGTTCGGGAAGATCGTGGACGGGATTCAGGTGCGTCCGGCGATGAGCCGGGCGTAGACCGGCTCGTAGCGCGCAACGCTCGCGGCCCAGGTGCGCTCGGACTCGATGAAGCGGCGTCCGCGCGCGCGCTGCGCCGGCCAGGCGTCGCGCCTTCCGAGCACGTCGAGGACCTTGGTCGCCAGCGCCGCTACGTCGCCCGCGCGGAACAGGGTGCCGGTGTCGCCGTCGCGGATCATCTCGCGATGACCGCCCACGTCGGACGCGACGACGATCTTGCCTTCGGCCATCGCCTCGAGCGGCTTCAGCGGCGTGACCAGCTCGGTGAGCCGCATGGAGATGCGCGGATAGACCAGCACGTCGACCAGCGCGTAGTAGCGCTCGACCTCGCTGTGCGGCACGCGGCCGGTGAACACCACCTTGTCGGCAAGCCCGCGACGGCCGGCGAGCGCGCGGAGCTTGCCGTCCTCGGGCCCGCCGCCGACCAGGAGGACCCGCACCTCCGGCTTCGCGGCGAGGATGCGGGGCAGCGCCTCGATCAGGAGGTCGAGCCCCTCGTAGGAATAGAACGAGCCGAGGAAGCCGAGCACCGCCTTGCCGTCGAGCCCAAGCCGCGCCGCGAGCGCGCGATCGGGCGGAGCCGCGCTCGCGAACGCGTGCGGGTCCACCGCGTTCGGAATCACCGTGACCTTCGATTCGGGGATGCCGCGGCCGATCAGGTCGCGGCGCAGCCCGTCGCAGATCACGGTGACGGCATCGGCGCGGCGTACCGCGCGCGTCTCCATCGCGCGGGCGAGGTGATAGCGCGGACCGCGGGCGGAGAACGTACCGTGGCTCGCCGCCGCGTCTTCCCAGAACGCGCGGATTTCGTAGACGACCGGCAGACCGCGCCGCTTTCCGACGCGAAGCGCGGCGATGGCGTTCAGCACCGGCGAATGGGCGTGGATGATGTCGGGCTGCGCCGCCTCGACCGCTTCGGCGAGCCGGCGGGCGGTCGCGAGCGCGGTCGCATATTCCCGCACCAGCGGGATCGCATCGACGATCGCGGGCAACGGCTTGGTGCGGAGGAAGCGCCAGCCGTCCACCGCCTCCTCGGCGACATAGGGCATGTGGTGCTTGGGCGAGGTGAGGTGGACCGTCTCCCATCCGCGCGCCCGCTGCTCGGCGAGGATCGCGAGCGTCCGGAAGGCGTAGCCGCTCTGGAGCGGCACGGAATGGTCGAGAACGTGGAGGATGCGCATCCGGCGGCCGTCGCTGCGGGCGCTTCGCTATAGCCGATCGGGCCCCGGCGACCAAGGGTTTTCCCTGCGATTCCCATAAGTTGCAGGGGAGTGGGGCGGTCCGCCGCAGGGGTTGCGGGCCCACTTCCGAAGCCCCATTATCAGGGACGGGTCGCTCGGCGGCCCCGGCGAGGAAGGAGATTGCGAATGGCAAGGGCGCTCGATGCGAAGCCGCAGGTCACGAACGCGCGCGCCGATTTCTATCATCGGATCGACGAAGAGAACATGACGCCGCTGTGGGAGGTGCTGTCGCAGCTCCTCACCCGCGAGCCGCAGGTCGGCGCCAAGCCGTACCTCTGGAAATACGACGAGCTTCGCCATCACATCATGGAAGCCGGCCAATTGATCTCCGCCGCGGAAGCCGAGCGCCGCGTGCTGGTGCTCGAGAATCCCGGCCTGCGCGGCCAAAGCCGGATCACCGAGGCGCTGTATGCCGGGCTGCAGCTCATCATGCCGGGCGAGCTGGCGCCGGCCCACCGCCACAGCCCGTGCGCGCTGCGCTACATCCAGGAAGGCAGCGGCGCCTACACCGCGGTCAACGGCGAGAAGGCCTACATGGAGCCGGGCGACCTCATCCTCACCCCGTCCTGGACGTGGCACGACCACGGCCACGAGGGCAAGGTTCCGGTCGTCTGGCTCGACGGGCTCGACCTCCCGCTCATCAAGGGGCTCGGCCCGATGTTCGCCGAGCCCTACGGGCACGAGCAGCGCTATCCCGAGCGGCTGCCGGTCGGCGACGGGCTCGCGCGCTACGGCGCCGGGCTCCTGCCCGTCGGCACCGTGGCCGCGGACCAGAACTCGCCGCAGTTCCACTATCCCTACGAACGCACGCGCGAGGCGCTCGCACAGCTCGTCAAGGCGGACGAGTGGGACAAGGTGCACGGCATCAAGATGGAATTCGTCAACCCCGTCACCGGCGGGCCGGTGATGCCGACCATTTCGTGCTACATGCAGGTCCTGGCCAAGGGCATGAAGACCGCGCCCTACCGCACCACCGCGTCGTGGGTGTACGCCTGCCGCGAGGGCAAGGGGCGCACCATCGTCGGCGACACCACGCTCGAATGGAAGCCGCGCGACGTGTTCGTCGTGCCGTGCTGGATGGAGCACCGCCACGAGTCCGACGCCGAGAGCGTGCTGTTCAGTGTCTCGGACGCGCGCATGCAGCAGAAGCTCGGCATCTGGCGCGAGGTGCGCGGCAACGCGTAGGGTTCATGGCCACACGGCGCAAGAAATTCACGGCCAGCGTTTGGCGCGAGGGCAAATGGTTCATCGCGCAGTGCCTGGAGGTCGATGTCGCGAGCCAGGGATCGAGCGAGCGCGCCGCATTGCGGAATCTCGCCGACGCGCTCGAACTGCATTTCGCGCGGCCAACGGCTTCCGCAGTGCCCAAACTGCGGCCTGTCGAAATCAAACTGAGTGCCGCTTAAGCCGCTACCGTTCCGCGAGGTGCGCCGGCGCCTCTTGGCCGCAGGATTCGCCGAAGTCGGAACGTCCGGCAGTCATGTCAAATTCGCCCGTCGTACGGCTGCCGGTACGCGAACCGCGATCGTACCAAAGCATCGCGAGGTGGCCGCGGGGACGCTGCGAAGCATCCTCCGGCAAGCAGGCATCACATTCGACGACTTCGATCGCATTTAACCACTCTGCTTCAGATGGTGCGCTGCCGGCCAAACCAATTCGGCATCATGCGCGAGGTGCGCGGCAACGTTTAGGGCACCGACTGACGGATTGTCTGTAGGGGCGGGTCTGAGACCTGCCCCTACATGCATTGCAGGCCGGTCATTCGATCGTCGCGGCATTCCGCACCATGGCGATCATCGAGGATTCGAGGACGTATTCGTAGAGCCGGTCGCGGTCGGCGGCGAGCCGGCGCAGCTCGTCCTGGCGCTCGCGCCGCACCTTGGGATCGCGCTCCTCGACCAGCCGCTTGTTGGCGATGGTGATGCGCTGGACGAACTCGATCTGCGGCGGGCGGCGCTGGCGCGTGTAGCGGTCGAGGATCTCGGGCCCGGCCTCGCCGCGCCAGGCGGCGGCGATTTTCTCCCCGAGGTTGATCGCATCGTGCACCGCGCCGTTCAGCCCCATCGCGCCCAGCGGGTTGTTGACGTGCGCGGCATCGCCCGCAATCGCGAAGCGGCCGAAATTGTAGGTCTTGGCCACGCGCTGGTGCACGCGGTAG
>DASWLB010000350.1:0-2819 GCA_036396315.1 Alphaproteobacteria bacterium | reverse complement strand
GCCGGCACCTTTGCCGATTTGAAGCACCTCGAGGGCCGCACCGGCACCAACGTCGCGCTCGATTTTCACCTCCGCCGTGGCGACGTCGACCGCGCCATGCGGGCGGCCGACCGCGTGTTCGAGCACACCTTCCGCACCCGACAGACCTTGCATTTGCCGCTCGAGCCGTTCGTCACCTTGGCCGAGACCGACGGGTCGGCGATGACGATCCACACCGCCTCGCAAAGCCCGTCCTTCGTGCGGACGGAGATCGCGCGGCTCCTCGGCTGGCCGGAGAACCGCGTGCGGGTGAAGACGGCCCATCTCGGCGGCGGGTTCGGCGCCAAGCTCTACATCAAGCTCGAGGCGCTCGCCGCCGCGCTCGCGCTGATCGCGCGCCGGCCGGTGCGCGTCGCGTGCTCGATGGAGGAGCAGTTCTATACCATCACCAAGCACGCGAGCACGTTCCGCATCCGGAGCGGCGTCACCAAGGACGGGCGCATCACGGCACGAAGCTGCGCGGTGTGGTGGAACGGCGGCGCCTATGCCGACATCGGCCCGCGCGTCACCCAGAAGTCGGGTTTCACCGCGGCGGGCCCCTACGACATCGACAACGTGCACGTCGAATCCTACGCGGTCTATACCAACCTGCCGCCCGCCGGCGCGCTGCGCGGTTTCGGCGTCCCCCAGCTCGTCTGGGCCTACGAGAGCCACACCGACCTGATCGCGCGCGAGATGGGCATCGACCCTATCGCGTTCCGGCGGATGAACATCCTCAGGAACGGACGGCCGCAGGCGACCGGCACGGTGATGCGCGACGCCGAGATCGAGGCGGTGCTCGACCGGATTGCCGCGCGGCTCGGCTGGGACCGGCCGTTCGACCGCGGCGCCGGGCCGGTGCGGCGCGGGCGCGGCGTCGGCATCGGGTTCAAGGCGTGCATCTCGCCCACCGCGTCGATGGCGATCGTCAACGTCGCCGCCGACGGGAGCTGTTCGCTCTACGTTTCGACGGTGGACATGGGCCAGGGCTCCGACACCGCGCTCGCCCAGATCGCGGGCGAGGTGCTGAACCTTCCGGCCGAAGACGTGCGCGTCGTCCATCCCGACACCGACGTCACGCCCTACGACATGGGCACGCTCGGCTCGCGCTCGACCTATCACATGGGCAATGCGGTCAAGCAGGCGGCGGAGGACGCCGCGGCGAAGCTGCGCGCGCTCGCGTCCGGGCTCGGCCTGCCCGCAGGCGCCAACGTGCCGGTCGCGGAGCTGTTCCGCCGCCGGTACGGCGCGCCGGCCGGCAACGTGGTCGGGGTCGGCTCCTACGTGCCCGACTACGCGCCGCCCGACCGCGAAACCGGCCTCACCCCCAACGCAACGCCGTTCTGGATGATCGGCGGGTGCGGTGCCGAAGTGGAGGTCGATACCGAGACCGGCCGCGTGCGCGTCACGCGCCTCGTCAACGTCGCCGACGTCGGCCGCCCGGTGAATCCGAAGCTGGTCGAGACGCAGCTCACCGGCGGCGCGATCATGCAGCTCGGCTTCACCATGTTCGAGAAGATCGAGTTCGACGCCGGCCAGGTGACCAACGCCTCGCTCGCCGATTACAAGATCCCCGGCCTCAACGACATCCCCCTCGTCATCGAAGGCGAAGCGGTCGAGGCCGAGGAGCGCGGCGGCCCGTTCGGCGCCAAGGGCGTGGGCGAGACGGCGACGTTCGGCGTGTCGCCCGCGATCGCCAACGCGATCCACGACGCGGTCGGCGTGCGCCTCACGGAGCTGCCGCTGACCGCCGAGGCGGTGTACCGGGCGATCCGCGCCGCGCGCGGCGAGCCGCTTCCGGAGGCGTGACGTGGCCGCGGCGCGCACCATCCGCTTTACGCTGAACGGCCGGGCCGAGATCGTCGAGGCCGCGAACCACCACACCTTGCTCGAGGTGCTGCAGGACCGCTTCGCCCTGTTCGGCGCGCGCGAAAGTTGCGGCCAGGGGCTCTGCGGCTGCTGCACCATACTGGTGGACGGGCGTGCGGTCTCCGGCTGCCTCTTCCTCGCGGCGTTCGCCGACGGCGCGTCGGTCGAAACGATCGAGCACGTGGCCGACGGCGACCGGCTCGATCCGGTGCAGGAGGCGTTCGTCGAATGCGGCGCGATCCAGTGCGGCTTCTGCACGCCGGGCTTCGTGCTCATGGCGCGGCAGCTGCTCGACGAGCATCCCGATCCCGACGACGCCCTTATCCGCGACTATTTGTCGGGCAATCTGTGCCGCTGCGCCGCCTATCCCGAGATCGTCGCCGCGGTGAAGCTCGCCGCGCGACGGCGTTGACCTCATCCTTCGAGACGGCCGCTATGCGGCCTCCTCAGGATGAGGAAGTAAGAAGAAACCTCATCCTGAGGAGCGTCCGAAGGACGCGTCTCGAAGGATGAGGCGGAACGCGTTAATGTTCCGATGATGACCAAGACGCAAACCGACACGGAGCTTTCGCGCCTGCCCTCGGTCGACCGGCTGCTGCGGTCGGCCGATCCGCTGATCGAGCGTTACGGCCGCGCCGCCGTGACGGAGGCCGTGCGCGGCGTGCTCGCCGAGGTGCGCGCGGCGAAGTCGGACGGCGCGCCGGACGCGGCGCTGATGGACCGGGTCGCGCGGTATCTGGCGGCGCAATCTCGCCCGTCGCTTCGGCCGGTGTTCAACCTCACCGGCACGGTGCTCCACACCAATCTTGGCCGCGCGTCCCTGCCGGAGGAGGCGATCGCGGCGGTGGCGGCGGCCGCGCGCGCGCCTTCCAATCTCGAATTCGACGTGGCGGAAGGCAGGCGCGGCGACCGCGACGACCACGTCGAGCGCG
>DASWLB010000349.1:0-4860 GCA_036396315.1 Alphaproteobacteria bacterium | reverse complement strand
GAGGCGCCGGCAGGTTTCGATCTCCGCAGCCACGTCCATCGGCTCGGGACGGAGCGACAAGGTGCCCGCCTCGGAATGCGCGATGTCGAGAATGTCGTTGATGATGCCCAAGAGATGGCTGCCGCTCGACTGGATGTCGGCCGCATACTCGACGTACTGCCTGATGCCGGCCTTGCCGAGCGCCTCGGTCGCGATCAGCTCGGAGAAACCGATGATCGCGTTGAGGGGCGTGCGGAGCTCGTGGCTGATCGTGGCGAGGAACTTGGTCTTGGCCTCGCTCGCCTTCTCGGCTTCCTCCTTCGCCGCCTGAAGATGCTCCTCGCGCAGCTTGAGCTCGGTGATGTCGCTCCAGATCACCACCGATCCGCTGCCGCTGCGCGCCGCCGAACGATTGACCTTGAGCCAGCGGCCGTCGGCGACGCGGATGGCGCGCGGCGGCGAGGCTTGGGTTGCCGGCCGTTCGAGCTGGTCGGATTCGTCGTAGGAGCCGTATTCGTAGAGGCCGCGGCGCCGCGCCTCGGCGAGCGCCTCGCGGAACGACGATCCCGGCACGAAGTGGTGGGCGATCTGGGGGAAAAGGGCGAGCACCTGTCCGTTGACCGTGAGGATGCGTTCCTCCGCATCGAGCAAGATCACCCCATCCGAGGAGTTCTCGAGCGCGTCGGCGAGTTGGGACTGCGCCGATTTCCGGAGCGCGACTTCCTGCGCCATCATGGCCCGCAGATTCTCCTGCATCACCGCAAGCGAACGCAGCAGCGTGCCGGTCTCGTCGCGTCCCGGGCTTGGGATGCGGGCGTCGAGCTCGCCTTGGGAAATGCGCTCCGCGACCCTGACCGCAGCGCCGAGCGGGCCGAGGATCGAGCGGCTGAGGAAGACCGTGACGAGAAGCGACAAGGCGAGGATGGCGGCGATCGCCACAACGTTGGCGAGCGTCGAGCTTTCGATCGCCTTGAGCGCGTTCTGGCGGATGAGGAATCCGTCGCCGGCGGTGAGATCGATCAGGAGCTCGAACTTGTCGACGATGCGCTCGGCGAGCGAGTCGAGCACCGCCCATTCGCCGCCGTCGATGCCGTCCGGCACCGCCGACTCGCGCTGTCCGTGCCATTCGGCCATCAGGTCGAAGATCTCGAGGATGACCAGCACCGAGCGCTCCGACAACGAGCGCTCGAGGGCGACCTTCAGGTCGTCGTCGAAGGTGTTGCGCAGCTCTTCGATCCGCGAGATTCCGAGTTCGCGGTCCTTGGGGTCTTCGATGAGGGAGACGCGCACCAGTTCGCGGTCCATCGCCCCGAACCCGTACAGCGCGGAACGGGCGAAATTGATCGCCATCAGCGGCTTGTCGTAGGTGCGGGTGACCAGCTCGCTCGTGTCGCGGATGCTGTTGATCGCGTACAGCCCGAACGCGGACATGAACAGGCTGAAGGCGAGGAAGGCGAGATAGAGCTTTCCCCGGATCGATTGAAGCGCGCTCGAGATCGGGCTGAGAAGGTCCATGCGTGCCGTGAAGCGCCGTCCTGCCGGCGGCGGATCGCGCGTTCGCGCTCGACGAAGGACCGTCGCCCCTGCCGGCAAGATCGGGCGGGTTTTCGCCGACGGATATTCATGCCCGCCCTGGCTTAACAACTATTTAACGATACGGGCTTTATCAGAGGCGCGGGCAACCCTGGGAGACGGACATGAAGCGATATGTCTTGGCCGGTTCGGCCCTCGCGCTGCTCGCCTCCGCCACGTTCGCCGCGACCGGCATGGTGATTTCGCAGAAGGGCAAGGTCTTCCAGCCGGGCGAGGTGGAAATCCAATCCGGCGGGGTGTTGCGCATCGCCAACGACGACGGCGTGCTGCACCACGTCTACATCGAATCGCGCGAGTTCAATTTCGATTCGGGCGAGCAACCGCCGGGCCGCACCGTCGAGATCAAGTTCGATCGCCCGGGCACGTTCGTCGCCAAGTGCGCCATCCACCCGAAGATGCACCTGACCGTGAAGGTGATGTGACGAAGAAGTGATCGCCGTCTCGGCGGCCGGTCGCAAACCGAGGAGACCGAAGATGAGCTTGCCAAGCCTTGCGTGCGCCGTTGTCGCGATGGGAGCCTTGCTCGCGGGCTGCGCCGACGGCGCGAATTCGCCGATGGCGAAGGGACCCGCGACGGCGCGGCCGACCGCGATCGGCACGGTCCTGACCGACAGCAAGGGCATGACGCTGTACACCTTGAAATCCGACGAGAATGGCCAGTCGAGCTGCTACGACCGATGTGCGACGTCGTGGCCGCCGCTGTGGGCCGAGCCCGGCGACCGGCCGGCCGGAAACTTCTCGATCACGATGCGCAAAGACGGCACGCGCCAGTGGGCCTACAACGGAAAGCCGCTCTATCTGTGGCAAAGGGACAAGCGGCCGGGCGACGTGACCGGGCACGATTACGGCGACGTTTGGTACGTCGCGCGGCCATAAAGGGCGAGACGCCGAACCGGCCGCGCCCGGCCGGGCACGCGCGGCCCGCCGGTTGCACGGCGATGTCCGTCCGGTTATCACCGGGCGATGTTCTCCTTGGCCAAGGTGTTCTGGCTGCTGGCCTCGCCGGACAGCCTGTTCCTGATCGCCTTATGCGCGGGCGCGATTCTCACCTTCACGCGGTGGCGGCGGGCCGGCGTGGGGATCCTGGTCGCCATGACCGCGATCGGCGTCGTCGTCGCGACCGTGCCGTTCGGCACCTGGCTCCTGATCCCGCTCGAGAACCGCTACCCGACGACGACAAACCTGCCCGCGCGAGTGGACGGAATCGTCGTCCTCGGCGGCGCGGTGCACCAGCAAATAACGGCGGTGCGGGGCCAACCCGCACTCACCGGCGCGGCCGAACGCATGACCGAGTTCGTCGCGCTTGCCCGGCGCCACCCCGAGGCGCGGCTCGTGTTCACCGGGGGCTCGGGCAGCCTGTTCGACCAGTCGCTCAAGGAGACGCTGGTCGCACGGGCGCTGTTCGCCCAGCTCGGGCTCGACGTGAGCCGCATCGTGTTCGAGGACCGCTCGCGCAACACCTACGAGAACGCGGTGATGACGCGCCGGCTGGTCGCGCCGAGGCCCGGGGAAACCTGGGTGCTGATCACCTCGGCGATGCACATGCCGCGCGCCCACGGCGCCTTCGCCGCGGCGGGCTGGCGTGTCATCCCTTACCCGGTGGATTATCAGACGACGGGAACCTACGACTGGGGCTTTGGATTCTCGCTCTCGGGCGGGCTCGACGGGATCGCCTATGCGCTGCATGAATGGATCGGACTTGTTGCCTATCGCGCGATGGGCTGGACGGATGCGATATTCCCGGCACCGGAGCCGCGATGAGCACGCGAACGGCCGGCCGATTGCGCCGACTCGCGCGCCGTGGCAGGTATGCGCGATTGCCGGAGCGCAGGTGGACACCGCGGTGAAGCGATGGGTTCGGGCGGCGGCGGTGGCGATCGCCGCCGCATGTGCCGGGACGCAGGCGGCCGCCGCGACATCGCCGGAGTTCGAGGCGTTCCTCACCGGCGTGCGCGCCGAGGCGCTGGGCCAGGGCATCTCCGCCATGACGCTCGACCGCGCGCTGGCCGGCGTCGAGCCGATCGAGCGCATCCTGCAGCGCGATCGCAACCAGCCCGAGTTCCAGCTTTCGCTGTCGCGCTATCTCGACCGCGTGGTCACGCCCGACAACGTCGCGCGCGGCCGGACCATGGCCGAACGCCATCGCCCGCTGCTCGAAGAGGTGGCGCGGCGTTTTGGAGTCCAGCCGCGCTTCATCCTGGCGATCTGGGGCATCGAAACGCGCTACGGCGCGATCGAGACCTCGACCCCGGTGATCCCGGCCGTCGCCACGCTCGCGTTCGATGCGCGCCGCTCGACCTATTTCCGCCAGCAACTCCTCGCCGCGCTCAAGATGGTCGATCGGGGGCTGATCGAGCTCGACCGCATGACGGGGTCGTGGGCCGGCGCGATGGGCCAGGTGCAGTTCATGCCCGACAGCTATCTGCGCTTCGCCGTCGATTTCGACGGCGACGGCAAGCGCGACATCTGGTCCTCGACCGCCGACGTCTTCGCCTCGATCGCCAATTACCTCGCGAGCAACGGCGGCTGGAACGACGCCGAGACTTGGGGCCGGCCGGTGAGCGTGCCGAGCGCGGTCGCGCCGCAGATCGAGGCGCTGCGCAATGCCGAGGCGCGCGGCTGCCGCGCGATGCGCGAGATGACCGTGGCGCGGCCCCTGCCGGAATGGCAGGCGATGGGCGTCCGGCGCCGCGACGGCGGCGCGCTGCCCGCGCGCGACATTCCGGCGGCGATCGTCCGGCTCGACGGCGACGGCGGCGGCAGCTTTGCCGTGTACCGCAACTATCGCGCGATTCTTGCCTATAACTGCGCCCACCTCTATGCCATCACGGTCGGCACGCTTGCCGATCGGATCGGCGGCGGCTAGGCTTTTGCGAAGGGGGGCGGAGGTTGGCCGCCGAGCGATGAGGACGCGCACCATTCTTCGCGCCGCGTACGGCGCGATCGTCGCGCTGGCGCTGGCCGGCTGCGCCGAGACCAATCTCGCCCTGCACATGGGCAAAAGGCTCGACGGCGGGAGCGCGTCGCCGAGCGACATCCACGGCGCCTACAAGATCGGCAACCCGTACCAGGTCGAGGGCGTGTCGTATACGCCGCGCGAAGACTTCGCCTACGATGAGACGGGAATCGCCTCGTGGTACGGGCCGGGGTTCCATGCCAAGCGGACGGCGAACGGTGCGGTCTTCGACCAGAATGCGGTCACCGGCGCGCATCCGACCTTGCAGCTTCCCGTCAAGGTGCAGGTGACCAACCTCGAGAACGGCCGCTCCATCGCCGTCCTGGTCAACG
>DASWLB010000348.1:0-5092 GCA_036396315.1 Alphaproteobacteria bacterium | reverse complement strand
ATGCCGTACACGGTCGAGAGCCCGAGCCCGGTGCCGGTGCCGACCGCCTTCGTCGTGAAGAACGGCTCGAAGATCTTTTCGAGGATCTCGGGCGCGATGCCGCAGCCCGAATCGGTCATGGCGACGGCGACGTAGTCGGCGTCGGTGACGGGGTCGAGCGCGCCGAGTCGGGGATCGCCCGCCGGCACGTTGTAGGTGTTGATGGTGAGCGTGCCGCCGCCGGTCATGGCGTCGCGCGCGTTCACCGCAAGGTTGATGATCACCTGTTCGAGCTGGCCCTGATCGACGCGCACGAGGCCCAAATCGCGCCCGTGCACCATCTTGAGCTCGATCGACGCGCCGATCAGCCGGCGCAGCAGGTTCGACAATTCGGCGAGCGCGTCGGTGACCGACAGCACCTTGGGCTGCAGGGTCTGCTGGCGCGAGAACGCGAGGAGCTGGCGAACCAGATTGGCGGCGCGATTGGCGTTCTGGCGGATCTGCATGATGTCGGCGAAAGACTGGTCGCCCGGCCGGTGGCGCATGAGCAACAGGTCGCAGAACCCGATCATCGCGGTAAGCAGGTTGTTGAAGTCGTGCGCGACACCGCCCGCGAGCTGGCCGACCAGCTCCATCTTCTGCGATTGCAGGAACTGCGCCTCGAGCGCTTTCTGCTCGGAGATGTTGAACAGGTGGACGATGTGGCCGGCGGGCCTGCCCTCCTCCTCGATCTGGCGCAACAGCGCCGATGCGACGAGCTTGCCGCCGTCGCGCGCGAGCGTGATGTCGAACGGTGCCGGGTCGCGCGCGCCCGGTTCCTGGGGCTTGAGCTGGCGCGCCAACACCTCGCGGTCGGACGGCGCAACGAATTCCTCGAACGGACGCCCGCGTGCGTCGCCGCCGTCGAGCGCCACAAGGTCGGCGAAGGCGGGGTTGTGCTCGCGCACGCGGCCCTCGCCGTCGAGCAGCACGATGCCGAGCGGCGCCTCGTGGAAGAAGCGGTGGTAGCGCTGTTCGGACTGCTTGAGCGCGTCCGCCCATTCGCGCTCGATGGTGAGGTCGCGGACGAGCGAGCGGGTCCGAAGTCCCGTCCCGTCCTCGCTCCGCACCAGGGTCTGGGCGACGTAGGCCGTGAAGCCGCGCCCGTCGCGCCCCTTGAGCGCGACGTCGCCGCGCTCCTGATCGGCGCCATCGCGGAACGGGCTGTGCGGCGGCATGTCGGAGCGTCCCGCGCCGACCACGAACTCGTGCAGGTGGCGCCGTCCCGCCGTGATCTCCTCGGGCGCGTAGCCGAGCCAGCCCGCCAGCGTGTTGTTGACGAACAGGAACCGCCCGGCCTCGTCCACCGAATAGAAGCCGATGGGAGCGTTCTCGAGGAAGTCGATGAGCGTCTCCTGCTCCTCGCGGATGATCTGCTCCATCTCCTTCCGCGCGGTGATGTCCTCGATTCCCCACAGCGCATGGCCCGGAAGCTTGACGAGCGGCACGACCGACACGTCGCGCCACTCCGCCGCGCCCGATGGCGCCCGCACGCGAAGCTCGGCCCTCGCCGTGGTCCCGGCCGCCGATGCCGCCGCGAGCCGGCCGAGTTGGGCAAGAGCGTCGGGATCGCCGCCGAGCTGCGCCTCGAGCGCGGCGAGCGGCTTGCCGGGATCGTCGGCGAACAGGCGGACCCAGGCGGCATTCACGAAGGCCGCCCGTCCCTGCGGATCGGTGACGAGACGGGCGTGCGGCACCGCGTCGCGCGCCGCCACCTCCCGCTCGAGCCGCGCCGCGAGCCGGGCGCGCTCACCCCGTTCGGCGATGAGCCGCGAGGACGCGAGGGCGGCCACGCCGGCGAACAAGAGCGCGAGCGCACCGAGCGCCAACGGCAGCAGGGTCGTATCAAACCACGCCGGGCTCGCGGCGACGGCGGAATCGGCGGCGAAAGCGACCGACGGCGCGACGGCGGCCGCGAGGCTCGCCGCGCTGGCTCTGATGCCGACCCGTTTCCTCATGGGGTGGGATGAGCGATCCAAAGTCACACCGGGGCCGAAGTCTTTACCATAAAATACGGAAACAACGTAATTTTCCAGCGGCGGGGCGCGGCGTGGCTTAACCGGCCGCCGGGCGCGAACTCGCCCCTTGCGCGGGCCGCGGCTTGAGCTTGCCCTGGAGGCGGAACACATAGCCGATGATCTCGGCCACCGCCCGGTAGTGCTCGGCCGGGATCGGCTCGTCGAGCCCGACGCCCGCATACAGCGCTTGGGCGAGCGGCGGGTTTTCGACGATCGGCACCTTGGCGTCCTCGGCGACGGCGCGGATGCGGAGCGCGATCGCGTCCACCCCCTTGGCGACCAGCACCGGCGCCGCCATGGTTTCCAATTCGTACTTGAGCGCGACGGCGAAGTGGGTCGGGTTGGTGACGACGACCGTCGAGGCCGGCACCGCCGCCATCATGCGCCGCCGCGCTCGTTCCTGGCGAATCTGGCGCAGCCGCGCGCGGATCTGCGGGTCGCCTTCGGTCTGCTTGAGCTCGTCCCGGATTTCCTGGCGCGACATGCGCATCTGGCGCATGAACTGCATGCGCTGGTACAGGTAGTCGAGCACGGCGATCACCGTGACGACGGCGAGCACCCCGATCATCAGCCGCGCGCCGAGGTCGCGCAGCACATCGGTCAGCTTGCCGACTTCGTAGGTCGTCATCTCCTCGATGCGCGACATCTCGGGCATCATCAGGAGCGCGGCGACGGCGCCGACGATAAGGATCTTCACCAACCCTTTCGCGAACTCGACCACCGAGCGCATCGAGAACAGGCGCTTCGCCCCGGCCGCGAGCGAGATGCGCTCGAGCTTGGGCACCAGCCGGTCGGAGGCGAACACCGCGCCGTGCTGGATGAATCCCGCGGCGAGCGCGGCGACGACGAACACCGCGAAGGGCAGCGCGAGCACGAGCGCCATCGCCGTCACCGTGCGGCGGGCGAGCGCCTCGGCCGCCGGGACGTCGAGCGCCATCGCGTGCGGCTGCTCGAGGAACGTCTCGAGCAGGCGCCCGAGATCGCGCGCCATTCCCGGCGCGATGGTGATGACGAGCAACGTGCCGGCGAGAAGGACGAACCAGGTCGAGATCTCGCGCGAGGAGGCGAACTCGCCGCGCCGGTGCGCCTCTTCCAGCTTCCGATGCGTCGGCTCTTCGGTTTTTTGCGATTCGTCCTGGGTTTCGTCGGCCATCGGACGCGCCTAACTCGTCAGGCCGGAGATCGCGTTCTGGAAGTCGGCGAGGAACCACATCATCCCGGCCGACAGCATCAGGACCATGACGAGGAAGGTAAGCCCGAGCTGGAGCGGGAGCGCGACGAAGAACACCTGGATCTGCGGCATGAGCCGGTTGAGGAGCCCGAGCCCGAGCGAAAAGACGAGCCCGACGACGATGAACGGCGCCGCGATCTGCATGCCGATCGCGAAGGCATGCGCGACGGTGCGCGTGACCATCTGCGAGAGATCGCCCCACGGCAGCGCCGCGCCGGGCACGAACAGCGTGTAGGAATCGGCGAGCGCGGACAGCATCAAGTGGTCGAGGTTCGCCGCGAACACGAGCACGACGCCGAACACGCCCAGGAACGTACCGACCAGCGAGCCCTGCTGGGCGTTGGCGGGATCGAACAGGGTGGCGTTCGCGAGGCTCGACTGGAAGCCGATGATGGTGCCGCCGATGTGGAGCCCGGAGACGAGGATGCGGGCGAGCGTGCCGAAGAACACCCCGATCACCGCCTCGCCGCCGACGATTAGCGCAAGCTGCCATGGATCGGCGGGCAGCCGCGGCAGGCTTGGCGCGACCAGCGGCGCGATCACGATGGTGAGGGCGAGCGCGAACAGGAGCCGCGTCCTCGGCATGACGTAGATCTCGCCGAACCCGGGCAGGAGCATGAGAGCCGCGCCGAGGCGGACGAACACGAGAAGGAGCGCGAAGGCGTCGGCGGGAAGAAGCTGGTCGAGCGTCACGGAGATGCGCGCGTCACTGGATCGAAACGATCCGGTCGGTGAGACGCTCGGTGAACGCGGACAGGGTCTGGAACATGAACGGCAACAGCAGCATGAGCGAGACGAACATGACGAGGAGCTTGGGCACGAAGGAAAGCGTCATCTCCTGGATCTGCGTCAGCGCCTGGATGAGCGAGATGGAGAGCCCGGTGATCAGCGCGACCAGCATGACCGGCGCGCCGATCTGGAGGAGCACCCAGATCGAGTCGCGGCCGATGTCGAGCGCTTCGTTGACGTTCATCGCGGATCAGATCGGCATCCGGATGATGTCCTGGTAGGCCTGGATCACCCGGTCGCGCACGGCGAGCACGGTCTGCAACGTGACCTCGGCGTTGGTCACGGCGGCGACCACCTCGTTGAGGTCGGCCTTGCCGGCGATCGCCTGGGCGGACATCGCCTCGGACTTGACCCCGGATTGGATCGCCGAGCCCGCGGCTTCGCGCACCAGCGCGGCGAAGCTGTCGGTCGGATCGGACGGGCGCGGCTCGATGCCCGACTCGGCCCCGCGCAGCAGGCCCTTGGCGTAGGCGGTCACGGCGGTCGTGATGTCGATGGCCATGGCGTTCGGTCCTTCCTGCCCCGCGCGCGCCGCTAGTCGCGCATGAGGTCGATGGTGCGCTCGATCATGCGCTTCGAGGCCTCGACCAGGTTCAAGTTGGCGTCGTAGGAGCGCTGCGCCTCGCGCATGTCCATCATCTCGATCAGCCCGTTGACGTTGGGCGTGAGCACGTAGCCCTCGGCGTCGGCCGCGGGGTGGGTCGGGTCGAAGCGCTTGGAGAACTCGCTGTTGTCGAACCCGATGCGGCTCACCTTGACGAGGTCGGCCCTGAGCTCGCGGTCGAGCACGTTCTGGAAGGTGACGAGCTTACGCCGGTACGGCTCGCCGCCCGGGGTCTCGGCGAGCGAATTGGTGTTGGCGATGTTCTCGGAGATGACGCGGAGCCGCGTGCCCTGCGCCTTCATGCCCGAGGCGGAGATCTTGATGGCGTTGATCAGGTCCACGCGACTGCTCCCTTACGCGACGCTACGAATTGCGCCCGATCGCGGCCTTCAACATGGCGATGTGCTTGCGGTAGAGCGTGGTCGCCATGCG
>DASWLB010000347.1:0-12894 GCA_036396315.1 Alphaproteobacteria bacterium | reverse complement strand
CGTGGTCAACGTCGCAGGCCGCAGCGGGCTCGTCGAGGCGCTCACCATACGGACGATTCGGCTCCGCGGTCTCGACGGCAACGTACACGTGATCCCCTACAGCGAGGTGACGACGGTCGAGAACATGACCAAGGACTATTCACGCTACGTGCTGGACGTGGGCGTCGCCTACCGCGAGGACACCGACCGGGTGGTCGAGGTGCTGAAGGAGCTGGGCGCCGAGCTGCAGAAGGATCCTGAGTTCGGACCCAAGATGCTGGCGCCGATCGAGATCCTGGGCGTCGACCGCTTCGCCGATTCGGCGGTGATCGTGCGCGCCCGCCTCACGACCCGCCCGATCGAGCAGTGGAACGTCGGGCGCGAGTTCAACCGTCGCATGAAGAAGCGCTTCGACGAGATCGGCATCGAGATCCCGTTTCCGACGCGGACCGTCTATTTCGGCGTCGACCAGGCAGGCAACGCGCCGCCGGCGCGGGTGCGGATTGAGGGCCGGCCGGCCGGCGGGGATGAGGCGAAATCGTGATGGACGGACCGGCCGACCCCCGCGATGTGACGACGCCGCGCCCGCGCCGGATCGGCGCGGTCAATTGGCTCGGGCTCTGGACCCATTACGAGAAGGAGGTCTTGCGCTTCCTCAAGATCGGGTTCCAGACGCTCGCCGCGCCGGTCGTCGTCACGCTCCTCTATCTCGCGGTGTTCTCCCTCGCGCTCGGACGCGCGGTCGAGGCGATCGCCGGCATCCCGTTCGACCAGTATCTGGCGCCCGGCCTCGTCATGATGTCGGTGATCCAGAACGCGTTCGCCAACTCGTCATCGTCCATCATGATGTCGAAGGTGCAGGGCAACATCGTGGACGTGCTGATGCCGCCTTTGAGCGCGGGCGAGCTTGCGCTCGGCTTCGTCATGGGCGGCGTGACGCGCGGACTGATCGTCGCCACGGTCGTCGCGCTGGCCCTCGCCCTGTTCGTGCCGATGCGCGTCCACGACCTTGCCGCGATCGTGTTCTTCGCCGCGTCGGCCGCCTTCGCGCTGTCGGCGCTCGGCGTCATCGTCGGACTGTGGGCCAGCAAGTGGGACCATGTCGCCTCGATCACCAATTTCATCATCATTCCGCTGTCGTTCCTGTCGGGCACGTTCTATTCGATCGAGCGGTTGCCCGAACCGTTCCTCGCCTTCGCCCATCTCAACCCGTTCTTCTACATGATCGACGGGCTGCGCTACGGCTTCCTCGGCCACGTCGACGGTTCGCTCGCCGTCGGCGCGATCGCCATAACGCTGGTCAACGCAGCGCTGTGGACGGGGTGCCTGCGCCTGTTCGCCATCGGCTACAAGATCAAGGCGTAACCGCCCGGAAAGCGGAGTGAATCGCCGGTCCGGCGACGGTTGACAGCGGACCGCACGCGCAACATACTCTGCGGCTTTTCCGGCCGAGCCGCCCGCGGGGCACCCGGCCCTTGCGGAAAAGCGTCGTGACCTCGGCCCTGATGCAGAACTACGCGCGCGTCGACCTCGCCTTCGAGCGGGGCGAAGGCGCGTACCTGTTCGACGGCGACGGCGCGCGCTACCTCGATTTCGGCTCCGGCATCGCCGTCACCGTGCTCGGCCATTGCCATCCGCACCTTGTCGCCGCGCTCACCGGCCAGGCGGCGAAACTGTGGCACTGCTCCAACCTGTTCCGCATCCCGGAGCAAGAGCGCCTGGCCGAAAGGCTTGCCGCCAACTCGTTCGCCGCCAAGGCGTTCTTCTGCAATTCGGGCGCCGAGGCGGTCGAGGCGGGCCTCAAGCTGGTGCGCAGGTACCACGACGAGACCGGCCATCCCGAGCGCTACCGCGTCATCACCTTCGAGGGATCGTTCCACGGCCGCACGCTCGCCACCATATCGGCCGGCACCAACGCCGCGCACCAGAAGGGCTTCGCGCCGCTGGTCGACGGGTTCGACCATGTCGCGTTCGGCAACCTCAACGAGGTGCGCGCGGCGATCGGGCCTGAGACCGCCGCCATCCTGGTCGAGCCGGTACAGGGCGAGGGCGGCATCCACCCCGCCGATCCAGCCTTCCTCGACGGTTTGCGCGCGGTGTGCGACGAATTCGGATTGCTCCTGTTCTTCGACGAGGTGCAGACCGGCATCGGGCGGACCGGCAAGCTGTTCGGCTACCAGTGGTCGAACGTCGCGCCCGACCTGATGTCGGTCGCCAAGGGGCTGGGCGGCGGGTTCCCGGTCGCGGCGCTTCTCGCGACCGACGCGGCCGCCAAGGCGATCGTACCCGGATCGCACGGCTCGACCTTCGGCGGCAACCCGCTGGCGATGGCGGCGGCGAACGCGGTGCTCGACGTGCTGCTCGCCGACGGGTTCCTCGCCCGCGCTGCGCAAGTGGGACGGGTCCTGATGGAACGCACCCGCGCCGTCGCCGCCCGCCATCCTAAGGTGATCGCCGAGGTTCGCGGCCGCGGGCTGATGATCGGGCTCAAGTGCGCGGTGCCGAGCGCCTCGCTCAACGACGCGTTGCGCAAGCGCCGCGTGCTCGCCGTCACGGCCGCGGACAACGTCGTCCGCTTCCTGCCGCCGCTCATCATCGAGGCCGCCCACGTGGACGAGGCGATGGCGGCGCTGGAGGACGCCTGCCGGGAGCTCGCCGCATGACGGCGCCCCGGCATTTCCTCGACCTCGACGTGCTCGACACCGCGACCTTGCGCGAGATCCTCGCGCATGCCTGCGCGTACAAATCGGGCGTGCGGGCCAACGGGGCCGCCCGGCCGCTGGTCGGCAAGTCGCTCGCCATGATTTTCGAGCGGCCCTCGACGCGCACTCGCGTGTCGTTCGAGCTGGCGATGCGCCAATTGGGCGGCGACGTCGTCGTGCTGCATCCCGACGAGATGCAGATCGGCCGCGGCGAGACCCTGGCCGACACCGCCCGCGTGCTGTCGCGCTACGTCGATGCGATGATGATCCGCACCGTCGATGCCGCGCGGCTGCGCGAGCTTGCGCGCCACGCGACGGTCCCGGTGATCAACGGGCTGACCAACAAGACCCATCCCTGCCAGCTGATGGCCGATGTGATGACGTTCGAGGAACGTCTCGGCCCGATCCAGGGCCGCATCGTCGCGTGGAGCGGCGCCGGCAATAACATGGCCACCACCTGGGTGCACGCCGCGGTGCGATTCTCCTTCGAGCTGCGCCTCGCCTGCCCGAAGGAATTGGCGCCGCCCGCCGACGCCATTTCCTGGGCGCGCCGCGAAGGCGGCAAGGTATCGCTGACCGACGATCCCGAGGAAGCGGCCGAGAACGCCGATTGCGTCGTGACCGACACCTGGGTGTCGATGGGCGAGATGCCGAGCGAGGCGCGCCACAACCTGCTCGCCCCGTTCCGCGTCGACGACCGGCTGATGGCGCGCGCCAGGCCACACGCCATCTTCATGCATTGCCTGCCCGCGCACCGCGGGGACGAGGTGACGGCCTCGGTCCTCGACGGTCCGCAGTCCGCCGTCTGGGACGAAGCCGAGAACCGGCTGCACGCGCAGAAGGGCATCCTCACCTGGTGCATGTGCTGAATGGCGGAGCGACACGGCCACGCGCCCGTCCCCGACGACCTGATCCAGCCGTTCCAGATCGAGAATTTCGGCGTGCGCGGCCGGTTCGTCCGGCTCGGCCCGCTCGTCGACTCCATCCTGGCGCGGCACGACTATCCGGAGCCGGTCGCGGCCATGCTGGGCGAGCTGTTGGCGCTCGCCGCGGTGCTGTCGGGCGCGCTCAAGTTCGACGGCGTGTTCTCGGTGCAGACCCGGGGCGATGGGCCGGTACGCTACATGGTGGCGGACGTGACGACGACGGGCGAGATGCGCGGCTACGCGCGGTTCGACGCGGCCCGGCTCGACCGGACCGGGCGGCCCGAGGACGCCGATCCCGGCGCGAGCGAGCCGGTGCCGCGCTTGCTCGGCACGGGGTACCTCTCGTTCACCGTGGACCAGGGACCCGACACCGAGCGCTACCAGGGCATCGTCGAGCTGGCCGGCGCCACGCTCGCCGACTGCGCGCACAACTACTTCCGCCAGTCCGAGCAGATGGACGCCGCGGTCAAGCTCGCGGTCGGGCGCACCCTGAGCGAGGGCTGGCGCGCGGCCGGGATGATGGTGCAGCGCCTGCCCGGCCAGGCGCGCCAGCCGGTGTCGGGCGAGCCGGGCGACGAGCTCGCCGACGACGGGTGGCGTCGCGCCGTCGTGATGATGGGGGCCTCGACGACCGGCGAGCTTCTGGATTCGGGTCTCCACCCGCATCGCCTCTTGTACCGCCTGTTCCATGAGGACGGGGTGCGCGTGTACGAGCCGGTCGGGCTGTCCGCCGGCTGCCGCTGTTCGCGCGAGCGGGTCGAGCGGACCTTGCGGTCGTTCCCGCGCGCCGAGATCGCCGACATGAAGATCGACGGCAAGGTGATCGTCACCTGCGAGTTCTGCGGCGAGCGCTACGTGCTCGACGACGAGGCGCTCGACGCGTTGTACGACGCGTAAGTGACGCCCATATAGCTATTCGCAACCGAATGGGGGATCGCATGGTCAGGTTGGCCGCCATGCGCCGGATCGGCGCGCTCGCCTTCGTCGTCCTCGTCGTCGCCGCGTGCGAAACGGCGCCGCCAAAGCCGCAATATCCCGACATCAGCTATGCCCACCTGCCGAAGATCCGGCTGGACGTGGCGCGGATCGACGTGGCGCGCGCGTACGTCTCGCCCGGCCAACCGCCCAACGTGGAGCACCTGTTCCCGCTGCGGCCGGCCGACGTGGCGGAGCGTTGGGCGCGCGACCGACTCGAGGCGGCGGGCGCCGACGGGGTGGCGCGCGTCGCCATCAAGCAGGCGAGCGTCGTCGAGATGCCGCTGCAACGCACGGGCGGCATCCAGGGCGCTTTCACGACCGAACAGTCGGAGCGCTACGACGGCGTGATCGAAATGGCCATCGAAGTCACGCGCCCGGCCGACGCACGCCGCGGCGAAGTGTCGTCGCGCACCTCGCGCTCGCGCAGCGTTCCGGAGAACGCCTCGCTGAACGACCGCGAGAAGGTCTGGTTCGAGATGACCGAGGCCATGATGAACGACGTCAACGGCTCGCTCGAGCGCCAGATCCGCGAACACCTCGGCGCGTTCCAGAGATAGCGCCGGACCGCCGCGTCACGGCGCCTCGCCGCTCGCCGCCCACGCGGCGAGCCGGCGCAGGAATTCGGCGCAAGCGTCGAGCTGCTCGATCGCGAGAAACTCGTCCGGCTGGTGCGCCTGGGCGATCGAGCCCGGGCCGCACACGACCGCCGGAATCCCGGCCGCGTGATAGAGCCCCGCCTCGCACATGAAGGCGGCCGTCCCGGTTTCGTTGGCGCCGGTCAAGCGGCGCGCGAGCCGGACCGCGGGCGAGGCGGGATCGCCGGCGAGCGGCGGCGAAGCGACGTCGAGCCGGGTGGTGACGTTCGCCGCGGGATCCGTCCGCCGCATGCGCGGCAGCACCTCGCTTGCGACGAAATCGTCGAGCCTGGCCCGGATTGCCGCCGGATCGGCGCCCGGCACCGGGCGGAACTCCCAATGGATGCGGCATTCGCGCGCGATGATGTTGACCGCCGTGCCGCCCGCGATGGTGCCGACGTTGAGCGTGGTGCCGGGCGGGTCGAACGGATCGCCGGGTTGCGCCTCGGCGGCAAGCTCGTCGGCGAGGGCGGTGAGGAACCCGACGATCTCCGCCGCCCAGGCGATGGCGTTCACGCCCTCGCGCGGACGGCTCGAATGACCGTCCTTGCCGATCACGATGGTGGTGAGCACGGCGATGCCCTTGTGCGCGCCGACGACCCGCATGCCCGTGGGCTCGCCGACGATCACGAGGCGGGGGCGGGGCAGGTTCGCCACGATCTCGGGGATCATGCGGCGCACGCCGAGACAGCCGACCTCTTCGTCGTAGGACAGCGCGAAGTGGATCGGGGTGAGAAGGCGCCGCGCGAGGAATTCCGGCACCAGCGCCAGCGCGCAGGCGATGAAGCCCTTCATGTCGGCGGCGCCGCGCCCGTACAGAAGGCCGCCGCGCTCGGCGAGCGCGAACGGGTCGCCGGTCCAGCTCTGCCCCGCGACGGGCACGACGTCGGTATGGCCCGACAAGGCGACGCCGCCCGCCGCCTCGGGACCGACGGTCGCGAACAGGTTGGCCTTGGTGCGCGCCTCGTCGTGGATCAGCTTGACCGCGATGCCGTGGCCGTCGAGGTAATCGGCGACGAAATCGACCAGCGCGAGGTTGGATTTCGCCGACGTCGTGTCGAACCCGACGAGGTATTGCAGCATTTCGCGCGGCGTCAGGCTTCGGCCGGCCATCGCGCCCCTCACCCGCGCCAGAACGTGCGCGAGAACAGGACCAGCACCGTGAACAACTCGAGCCGGCCGAGCAGCATGCCGGCCGCCAGAAGCCACTTCGCCGCATCGGGCAGCGCGGCGAAGTTGCCCGAGGGCCCGGCGATCTCGCCGAGCGCCGGCCCGACGTTGCAGATCGCGGTGGCGGCCGCCCCGATCGCGGTCATGAAATCGAGACCGAGCGCGCCGAGCGCGAGCGCGAGCAGCGTGAAGGTCGTCAGGAACAGGAAGAAGAAGCCCATCACCGCGCCGGTCACCGCGTCCGGGACCGGCCGGCGGTTGAACTTCACGACGAACACGCCGTGCGGGCGGATCATCCCGTGGACCTGGGCGACCGCCGAGTAATACAGGATCTGAAAGCGGAACACCTTGATGCCGCACGCGGTCGAGCCGGCGCAGCCGCCGACGAACATCAGGAAGAATATGACGATCGTCGGCATCGCCCCCCATGCCTGGAAATCGCCCGATGTGTATCCGGTCCCGGTCATGATCGAGATCGAGTTGAACGCCGAGGCGACGAGCGCCTTGTCGAGCGGCGCATCGCTTTTCGCCCATTGCCACACGGCGACGGCGAACGCCGAGCCGAGCGCTATCCCTAGGAACCAGCGCACCTGCGAATCGCGCATGAGAGCGCCAAGATTGCCGCGCACCGTCTGAAGATAGAGCACGAAGGGCAGCGAGCCCACCAGCATGCCGAGGACGATGATGACCTCGATGAGCCGCGAATCGAAGGCGCCGACCGAGGCATCGCGCGTCGAGAACCCGCCGGTCGCGATCGTCGTCATGGCGTGGCTCGCGGCATCGAAGCCGCTCATCCCCGCGAGCCACAGCGCGATCGACCAAAGCGCCGTGAGTCCGACATAGATGAACGTGATGCCGGCCGAGATCTCGGCCGTGCGCGGCAGCACCTTCTCCGGCGTCTCGAACGCCTCGACCCGGAACAGCTGCATGCCGCCGACGCTCAACAGCGGCATGACCGCGACGGCCATCACCAGGATGCCGATGCCGCCGAGCCACTGCAGCACCGCGCGCCACAAGAGGATCCCGTCGGGGGCGCGGTCGAGCCCGACGATCACGGTCGAGCCGGTCGTGGTGACGCCCGAGATCGCCTCGAACACGGCGTCGGTCAAGGACAACCCGAGATCGGCGACGGCGAACGGCACCGCCGCGAAGCCGGTGAGCACGACCCAGATCATGGTGGCGAGCACGAACGTCTGGCGCAGCGTGAGGCGCCGCACCCGCGCGCGGTTCGACAGCATCAGCGTGACGCCGACGAACAGGGTGAGCGCCGCCGAGGTGGCGAAGACCTGCCAGTCGGGATTTCCGCTCATCGCGTCGGCGAGCGCGGGCGCCACCATCGCGACGGCGAGCGTCACGAGAAGGATGCCGAGCACGAACAGGATGGGCCGAAGGTCGATCACATGCCGTCCGCGCGTAATGCTTCGGTGGCGCGCGGCGATGATTGGTCGAATCGCCGGTGAAGTCCATACCGGCGGACCGCGCCGCCGGCTTCGCCCGCGGCGCCGATCATCGGTGCCGGACGGCGATCAGCCCCGCGGCTGCGACACGATGCGAAGATAGGGCCGCGGGGACTTCCAGCCCTGCGGGTAGAGCTTCTTGGCCTCGTCGTCGGACACCGTGCCGGCGATGATCACGTCGTCGCCCTGTTTCCAGTTCACCGGCGTCGCGACGCGGTGCTTCGCGGTGAGCTGCAGCGAATCGATGACGCGCAGCACCTCGTCGAAGTTTCGCCCCGTGGTCATCGGATAGACGAGGATCAGCTTGATCTTCTTGTCGGGCCCGACGACGAACACGTTGCGCACCGTCTGGTTGTCGGCCGGCGTGCGCTTCGACGCATCGCCCGAGGCCGCCGCCGGCAGCATGCCCCACGCCTTGGCGATCTTGAGGTCGGGATCGCCGATCAGCGGATAGTTGGGCGCGAAGCCCTGCGTCTCGCGAATGTCGTTCGCCCATTTCGAGTGGCTGTCGACGGGATCGACCGAGAGCCCGATGATCTTGACGTTGCGCCGGTCGAATTCCGGCTTGATCTTCGCCATGTAGCCGAGCTCGGTCGTGCAGACCGGCGTGAAATCCTTCGGGTGCGAGAACAGGATCACCCAGGAATCGCCGATCCAGTCGTGGAAGCGGATCTTGCCTTGCGTGGTTTCGGCCTCGAAGTCCGGGGCCGTGTCGCCGATGGACAGTGTCATTGCGTATCTCCCTCCGATGGTTCGCCGTGGCCGGCTTCTCGCGCGAGCGGACCGCTTGGGGCATCGAGTTTCGGCTGTGCTTCGCCCGTTCGAGCGCGCCGGCGACCGCCGCTTGGCCTATGAGTCTGGTATTGCGCGGCGGGCCGGTCAAGACGGCTCGCCGGGCCGCGGCGTCAGACGTTGTGCGACTGGCCCGAGGTCGGGTTGCCGATGACGGCGAGGAACTCGCGCCGCGTCGTCGGATCGTCGCGCAGCGCACCCAGCATCTCGCTCGTCACCATGGTGAGGCCGGGCTTATGCACGCCGCGCGTCGACATGCATTCGTGCGCCGCCTCGATCACGACGCCGACGCCGCGCGGCTGCATCACGTCGTTGATGGTCTGGGCGATCTGCGCCGTCATCTTCTCCTGGATCTGCAGCCGCTTCGCGAACACCTCGACGAGCCGGACGAGCTTCGAGATGCCGACGACGCGCTTGGCCGGCAGATAGGCGATGTGCGCCTGGCCGATGATCGGCGCTAGGTGATGCTCGCAGTGCGATTCGAAGCGGATGTTGCGCAGGATGACCAGCTCGTCGTAGCCGTTCATCTCCTCGAAGGTCTTCGACAGGTACTCGCCGGGATCGATCTCGTAGCCGGCGAACCATTCGCGGTAGGCGCGCACCACGCGGTCCGGCGTCTCGAGCAGCCCTTCGCGCGTCGGATCGTCGCCCGCCCAGCGGATCAGCGTGCGGACGGCCTCCTCCGCCTCGGCCGCCGTCGGCCGCACGATCGGGCGGGGCTTGGCGCGGTCGGCGATGCCGGCCGTCTTGGTCGTAGCCACGTTGCGGCTCCCTCGGTCTTAACCATTGGCCCGCTGGACGAATTTTCGCTGGCAGGAGACGGAGCGGCGGGCGCCCTCCGGGGCCGGACTTAATCGCGTTGCCCCGGACTGTCAAGCCGACGGCACGCGGGGCGCGCGCGCGATTTCAGTTAATGCGGCGGGCTTCGTGCGGGCTGTCGAGCGAGAAGGCGGGAATTCGGACGGCGAAGCGCTCGCCGGAGGCAAGCTCCATCTCGTAGGAGCCGACCATGATGCCGGACGGCGTGGCGAGCGGCGTGCCGCTCGTGTATTCGAAGGACTCGCCCGCCTTCAGCACCGGCTGTTCGCCGACGACCCCGGCCCCCATCACCTCCTGCATGCGTCCGCGGGAATCGGTGATCCGCCAATGCCGGTTGAGCAGGCGGACCGTCTCCATCCCCCGGTTCTCGATCTTCACCTTGTAGGCCCAGACGAAATGGCCGCGCTCGGGCGAAGATTGATCCTCGAGATAGCTCGGCTCGACCGTCACCTGGATCGCGCGCGTCACTTCCGAATACATGTAGACGTCCTCGTTTCTTGCCTGCCGCCCCGGCCCCTCCCAAGGCCCCGGACGCGTTGGCCGGTAGAATAGGCGCGGGCGCGGATTCGGTCAAAGCGGCGCCGGACCGCGTTTCAGGCCGCGGCGAGCGCCTGGACGATGTCCTCCTTCAGATCCTCCGTGTCCTCGAGCCCGACCGAAAGGCGAATCGTGCCGTCGGTGATGCCGATGGCCTCGCGCTCCTCCGGCTTCAGCCGCTGGTGGGTGGTGGTCGCCGGATGGGTCACGATCGATTTCGTGTCGCCCAGATTGTTCGAGATGTCGATGATCTCGAGCGAGTCCATGAACCGGAACGCGCCGGACTTGCCGCCCTCGACCACGAAGGTGATGATCGATCCGAAGTCCGACATCTGCGCCTTGGCCAGGTTGTGCTGCGGATGGGAGGGCAAGCCCGGGTAGCGCACGCCCTTGATGCGCGTGAGCCCGCACAGGAACTCGGCCATCTCGCGCGCGTGCGCGCAGTGCTGCGTGACGCGCAGGTCGAGCGTCTCGAGCCCCTTGAGCATGATCCAGGCGTTGAACGGGCTCATCGACGGCCCGGTGTGGCGGTAGAACGGCTGCAGCGTCTCCAGGATGAATTTCTGCGTGCCGAGAATCGCGCCGCCCAGCCCGCGCCCCTGCCCGTCGATGTGCTTGGTGGTGGAATAGGCGACGATGTCGGCGCCGAACTGAAGCGGCTTCTGCAGGATGGGCGAGGCGAACACGTTGTCGACGATCACCTGCGCGCCCACGTTGTGCGCAAGCTCGCACACGGTCTTCAAGTCGATGATCTCGAGCGTCGGGTTCGACGGCGTCTCCAGGAACACCGCGGCGGTCTTTTTCGACAGCGCCTTCCGCCATTCCGCGTTGTCGGTGCCGTCGACCAGCACGGTCTCGACGCCGTAGCGCGGCAGGATCTCGGTGATGATGTAGAGGCAGCTGCCGAACAGCGCGCGTGACGCCACGACCCGGTCACCCGCCCGCACCTGGCAGGCGAGCGATGCGAACACCGCCGCCATGCCCGACGCGGTCGCGCGGCACGCCTCGGCCCCTTCCAGGAGGCACATGCGATCCTGGAACATCTCCACGGTCGGGTTGCCGTAGCGCGAATACATGAAGCGGTCGAGCTGGCTCTTGAACGCGGCCTCCGCCTCGGCCGCGGTGGGGTACACGTACGCCGAGCTCATGAAGATGGCCTCGGCCATCTCGTCGAAGTCCGAGCGGCGCAGCCCGCCGCGCACGAGCTTGGTCTTGGTGCGCCACTTTCGCGCCTCTTCCCGGTCGTAGACCTCAGCCATATCCCGTCTCCCGCCCAAACGAAAAAACCCCGACCGGTCGGTCAGGGCTTTGCGGGCCTCCGACCTTTTAGCGTTTGATTTAACGTGGCCGCAAGCCGGTCGGCTCAAATCACCACGAGGCCGAATTCTTACGGCGAAGCGCGGGTCCGGTCAAGCCGGCGGATTGACGTGAATACGGGAATCCCGTACACTGCCCGCCACTTGGAAATCGAATTCGACCGCGCCAAAGACGCGTCCAACTTGGCCAAGCGAGGCTTGAGCCTCGCCCGCGCGGCGGACCTCGTCGAGACGATCGAGGTGATCGACAACCGCCGCGACTATGGTGAGGTGCGCGTGATTTGCGTCGGTCTGATCGAGGATCGCGTCCATGTCTGCGTCTACACGCCACGCGGCCGGATCCGGCGCATCATCTCGCTCCGCAAGGCGAACCGGCGGGAAGCCGAGGCGTATCGTCAAGCTCGGCAAGGCGCGCCTTGAACGGGCGCGCCGCGACACCGATTGGGCACGGCTCGATGCCATGAGCGATGAAGACGTCGCACGCCAGATCGCCGAGGACGCCGACGTCGCCCCCGACGTGTCCGACGCGCTCAGCGCCGGCCGCAAGACGTTGCTTCCGGAGGTCGATGTCAAGCTCCTGCGCGCACAGGTCGGACTAACGCAGCGCGAGTTCGCGGCACGCTTCCGCATCCCGCTGCGCACGCTCCAGGATTGGGAGCAGAGGCGCTACGCCCCCGACCAGACCGCAGCCACCTATCTCTACGTGATCGCGCGCGACCCCGAGGCTGTGCGCCGCGCGCTCGAGGGATAACGGCCTGCCCCTATCGACTGCACGAGCCGCCGCCGAGGACGCAGAACTTGGCGCAGTGCGGGTGGGCGAGCTTCACCGGCTGCGCGGCATCGGCCAAGGTCGCGCCGAGCTCGAACCGGGGATCGTAGGGCACGAGGGTGCAGGCGACGACGGCGGGGCGGGCGGCGCCCTTGCGCTTCACGACCATGCGCGAGGTGGCGCACATCTGCGCCTCGGGCTTGACGCCGAGGATGCCCCAGCACGCAGTGGTGATTTCCGGCACTTCGGCCGCCTCGTCCATTTCGGGGAACAGGACCAGCGCGACCGGGTCGGCGGCATCGACGGCGATGCCGTGCGCCGCAAACAGCCGCGCGTAGCCCGCGCGGAGCGCGGCCTCGTCCTCGCCCCAGCGCGTGCGCCCGGCGACGTTGAGGCAGAATCCTTTGGCCGAGAGCCAGACGAGATTGTCGAGGGTCGGCTGCCACGTGCGGCGCCCGCGCTCCGCCTCGTGGAGTTCCCTGGTGTAATGGTCGAGCGAGACGCGCACGACCAAGCGGTCGCCGTGTCGCGCGCGCAGATCGAGGAGCGCCGCCTTGCGGTGCGTCATCGGTTTCATCGCGTTGGTGAGCACCAGAACACGGAAGCCGCGCTCGAGGCATTGCTCGAGGATCGCGACGATGTCGGGGTTCATGAACGGCTCGCCGCCGGTCAGTCCGATCTCCGCGACGGGGAGCGCGTCGCGCGCGATCTCGTCGAGATAGGATGCGACCTCGGACCGCGTGATGTAGGCGAGCCGGTCGTTGCGCGGGCTCGATTCGATGTAGCAGTTGGCGCAGGTGACGTTGCACAACGT
>DASWLB010000346.1:0-7333 GCA_036396315.1 Alphaproteobacteria bacterium | reverse complement strand
GAACTCGCCATCGTCGACGAGGCCGGCCGCGCGCTGGCCGCGGGCGAGGTCGGCCACGTCGAGGTCGGCGGACTCGACGGCAACCGCTATCGCTACATCGGCGAGGACGGCGCGGTTCGCATCGCCGCGGTCGGGCGCGCGCGCACCGGCGACATGGGGTTCCTCGACGCGGACGGCTATCTCCACCTCACCGGGCGCGAGCGCGACCTCATCATCCGCGGCGGGGTGAACATCGCGCCGGTCGAGATCGACGCCGTGCTGACCGGCATCGCCGGCGTCGCCGAAGCCGCGACGGTCGGCGTGCCCGACCCGATCTACGGCGAAGAGGTGGTAAGCTTCGTCGTGCTGGCGCGGGGTGCGCGGATGGGCGCGGCCGACATCCTCGCGCGTTGCGGCGAGCGCCTGCCCGCCTTCAAGGCGCCGAAGCACATCGTCGTCCGCGGGTCCTTGCCGCGGACCGATCGCGGCAAGCTCGACCGTAGCGCGCTGGCGCGCGAATGGCCCGGCGGCGATCTGCCTTCGCTTTAGGTAACGCCCAATGACCAGTCAGCGCGCCGCCCCGCCCTGCCGGCCGGTCGCCCCGGTCACGAGCACGATTTCAGCCATCGGCCGCGCCGGCTTGCCCGACTCATCCCGCGAGGTGGCGGGCAAGGTGGCGCGCGAGCGAGGCCGTCGGCTCCTTGGTCAGGTCCTCGGCGATCTCCGCCGTCACCTTGGCGCGGACCACATCCGGCAGCGCCTTGCGGAACTCGCCAAGCGCGCGCGGCGGCGCGACCAACACCAGCCGGTCGAACGCGCCGCGGCCGAGCGCCTCGTCGAGCCGGGCCGCGATCCCGGCGATGAAATGCTGCGCCTCGTCGCGGTGCGGGTCGGTCTTGGGCTCGACGCCGTACTGCGGTCCACCGCGGCCGGCGAATCCCCGCCCCGGCTTGTCCGACACGATGTCGCGGCTGGGGTGAAGATGGGTCGCGAACTCCATCCCGGCGACGGGCCGGACGTCCGGCGCGGCTCCCTCGTACACGCGCGCCCGCTGGTGGTCCGCGACGACGATCCAGGTGACCGGCTTTTTCATATCAATTCCAACTCCAGGTGTTTCAGGTCTTGGGCGACGGCCTGGCTCGCCGCGCCAAACGTCGCGGCCGCGCCCTGGTCGCCCCGCGGCAGCCAGATGCGTAAGCGACGGCAGTCGGTCTCGCGGCACAGCGCGACGAGCGCGCGCAACAGCGCGACGGCGACCCCGTCCGGATCGGCCGCGCTGCCGACGACGAAGGTCGGGATGTTCACGGCCTCCGCCGCGCCGTCGGTTCCGGCGACCTCGAGGACGCAAACGCCGTGCACGTAGCCGCGCGGCCCCTGCGCGATCAGCACTCGGCGCGAGAATGCCGCAGACGGGCGGCCGGCGCCACAGGGGTCGCGGCAGAAGTCGCGCCATTCCTCGATCCCGATGTCGGGATCGACAAGCCGGACCAGGACATAGGCCTGGTCGATTTCTGCCGCGGATATGGCCCGTACGGTGTAGCGTGTATTCATCGATTCGATGCCTTGCGGTATTGCCCTCTAGCATCCGGCGAGCCGGTCAAGGTTGATGCGGATCAATTTCGATTTGGGCGGGTTGCGGCACGCTGACGCAGGCCAAACGATGCGAAGCGCCACGATGTTCGACCGCCCGGCCCTGCCGTCCGTCCCGTGCCGATGACGCCGCGCCCATCCCTCCCCGTCGCGGCCGCCGTCGCCACGAGCGTCGCCGTGTTCGCCCTCGATATCGCGGCCGACATCGAGTTCGCGATCGGGATCGCTTATGTCGCCGTGATGCTGCTCGGGTTCTGGCTTCCCGGCCGCCGCGAGATCGTCACCCTCGCCGCCGTGGACGCCGCGTTGCTCGCCATCGGGTATCTCGCGTTCGGCGCGGATTCGTCGTGGGGCGGTCCGGAGGCCATCGCGAACCGGCTGGCGGCGCTCGCCGCGATCGGCGCGGCGGCACTCCTTGCGCTCCGCCACCGGTCATCGCTCGCCGACTTGCGGCGCGGCGAGGCCGCGGGCGAAGCGCGCATGCAGTCGATCCTCGAGACCGCGCCGGAGGCGATCGTCACCATCAACGAGAAGGGGATCGTCGCCTCGTTCAGCGCTTCGGCCGAGAGGCTGTTCGGCTACGCGGCCGACGAGGTCGTCGGGCGGAACGTCAGCATGCTCATGCCGTCGCCCGACCGCGGGCAGCACGATCAGTACCTCGAACGCTACCAGAAGACGGGCGAGCGCCACATCATCGGCATCGGCCGCGTGGTCGAGGGACGCCGCAAGGACGGCTCGGTATTCCCAATGGAGCTTGCCGTCGGTGAGGTCGTGACCGGGAGCGAGCGGCTGTTCACCGGCTTCATCCGCGACCTGACCGCGCGCCAGCGCATGGAGCAGGAACTGCGCCAGATGCAGAAGATGGAGGCGATCGGCCAGCTTACCGGCGGAATTGCGCACGATTTCAACAACTTGCTCACCGTGATCATCGGCAATCTCGAGATGCTCGAGTCCCGCATCGGGACCGAAGGACGACCCGCTGCCTGGCTGAAAGAGGCGACCGAGACGGCCCAGCTCGGCGCCCAGCTCACCGAACGGCTGCTCGCCTTCGGACGGCGCCAGCCACTCCGTCCGGTCGTCACCGACCTCGCCGAGCTCGTGTCCGAATCGACGCACATCCTGCGCCGTACGCTGGGCGAGGGCATCGAGATACGGACCTTGATCGGCAAGGACCTTTACCGGCCGTTGGTCGATCCCGGTCAGCTGCAGAGCGCGCTCCTCAACCTTGCCATCAACGCGCGCGACGCGATGCCGGGCGGCGGCCGTCTCGCCATCGACGTCGCCAACGCCGAGGTCGACATGGATTACGCCCTGGCGCTGGGCGACGTGCGGCCCGGCCACTACGCCGTCATCGCGGTGACCGACGACGGCGTCGGCATGACGCCGGAAGTGCGCGAACGCGCGTTCGAGCCGTTCTTCACCACCAAGTCCGCGGGTGCGGGCACCGGCCTCGGCCTCAGCATGGTGTACGGCTTCGCCAAGCAATCCGCCGGACACGCGCAGATCTACAGCGAACCGGGCCAGGGAACGACCGTTCGGCTGTACCTTCCGCGGGCGCAGGAAGGCGAAGCCGTCGTCGCGCGGCAGACGGAGGTGACGGCGGCCTCGTTCCCGGCGCGCGGCGAGCGCATCCTCGTGGTCGAGGACGATCTTCGCGTCCGGCGAGTCACGGTGGAGCGGCTGCGCGACCTCGGATACGCCGTCCTCGAGGCGACCAACGGGCCGGACGCGCTCGCCCGACTCGCCGAACCCGGCGACATCCATCTCCTGTTCACCGACATGGTGATGCCAGGCGGCATGAATGGATCGGACCTCGCCGAGGAAGCGGCCCGGCGTCGGCCCAGCCTCAAGGTCCTGCTCACCTCGGGCTACGCCGAGCCCGAAGTGATCCGGAAGGGCTCCATCGTGGCCGCGAACTGGCTCAAGAAGCCGTACACGGCGCTCGACCTCGCCCGCAAGCTGCGCGAAGTGTTTGAGGCGCCATCGGCCTAGCGCCGCGTCACGCTGGCGGCGAACAGGTAACCGACGCCGCGCACGGACTTGATGAGGGCGGGCTTCTTCGGGTCGGCCTCGATCTTCTTGCGCAACCGCGCGACCTGGCTGTCCACGCTGCGGTCCATCGCCTCCCATTGTCGCCCCTTGGCGAGGTCCATCAGCGTGTCGCGGTCGAGCACGCGGTTGGGATGCTCGGCGAACGCGAGCAGCAGGTTGAACTCGCCCGTGGTCAAGGAAATCTCGCGCTTGTCGGGCGTGAGGAGCCGCCGTTTGCGGACCTCGATTTCCCATCCTTCGAAGCGCAGCACGGGTTCGGCCGGCGGCAGCGTCTCCGCAACCGCGGCGGCGCGCGCGCGGCGGGCGACGCTCTTGATCCGCGCCAACACCTCGCGCAGGTGGAACGGCTTGGTGACGTAGTCGTCGGCGCCGACCTCGAGGCCGACGATCCGGTCGACCACGTCGCCCCGCCCGGTCACGAAGATGATGCCGACGTCGGCGCGCGCCCTGAGCTCGCGCGCGAGCGCAAGCCCGTCCTCGGCACCGAGCACGAGGTCGAGCAGGACGACGTCGACCGGGTCGCGTTCCAGCTGCGCCCACATCTCGGCGCCGTCCTTGGCGGCGGCGACGCGAATGCCTTGATCTTCCAAGTATTCCAACAGCATGCGGCGAACGCGCGCATCGTCGTCGACGACGAGCACGCGGATGTCGCTGGCGGGCTGGAGGGTTCTTGGTTGTTGGGTCACGGCCTGCCGGAAAAGCACCACGCGGTTCTGTAGTTATTGCCACGTTCCGTTACGAATTGTCACGCATTGCCGCCATTCGCCGACAATCCGGCAAAGCGCCGCAACCGCCGCGTGGTCCCCTCCTGCGCAACGAAGCGTCAAGGAAGGGGAGCACGATCCAATGGCCACCACGTTCCCGTACGCCATCGCACGGTCCGCGCCGGTCCCGATCCTGGTCCGCGCCGCAGGGGAATCCCAGTTCCGCAGCTTGTTCGCCACGCGGCCGATCGAGCGGATCGAGCCCAACGCCGCCGTGTTCTGGGAGGGCGATCCCGCCAACCATGTGTTCGAGGTGATCGAGGGCGTGCTCCGCCTCTACCGGCTGCTGCCGGACGGGCGGCGGACCATCACCGGCTTCCTGTTCCCGGGCGAGATCCTGGGGGTCGCCTTCAAGGACCGCTATCTGTTCACCGCCGAGGCGGTGACGCCGGTGAAGCTGCAGCGCTACCCGCGCGCCCACCTGTACGCGAGCCTCGCGCGGATGCCCGGCTTGACCCGCGAGATGCTCGCCATGGCCTGCGACGAGCTGTCGGCGGCGCAGGATCAGATGCTGCTGCTCGCGCGCAAGACGGCGCAGGAGCGCATCGCGAGCTTCCTCATTGCCGTCGCCCGCCGCATCTCGCCCGACGCAACGCCGGCGCGCGAGATCGAGCTGCCGATGACCCGTCTCGACATCGCCGACTATCTCGGGCTCACCATCGAGACGGTGAGCCGCGCCTTCACCAAGCTCAAGCTCGAGGGGCTGATCTCGCTGCCCTCGCCGCACCGGGTCATGCTGCGCAAGCCCGACGCGCTGCAGGCGGTGTCGGGCGAGGACGAGCCGGACGAGGCCCCGATGGCCGCGCCGCGCCGCACGGTGCGAAGCGCGGTTTGGCCGAGCTGATCGCGGGGTTTACCGCGCGATCGCCTGTGCGGCGATCCCCGCCGCGACCATCGCGGCGAGCGCCGCCGCCGCGGGAACGGCGAGCGTCCGGGGACCGAGCGCGGCGGCGAGCGAGGCCTTGACCGCAGTATTGAGCACGGCGGCGATCACCAGGCTGGTGACGGCCGTGTCGCGCGCCAAGCCGGCGGCGCCGAGCTGGGCGATCGAGACCGTGATCGCGTCGACGTCGACCAGGGCGGACGCACCCGCGAGAACGTAGAGACCCGCCGCGCCGTAAGCCGTCCGGCCCGCTTCGACGAGCAGCGTGACGATGGCGAGCAGCGCGGCGAAGCCGAGCGCGGTCCTGAGGTCGAGCGGATTGCTCGGCGCGGAATCGGGCGCAAGGCGGGGAGCGGCGCGCCCGCTTCGCCACAGCACAACCGTGGCGGCCGCCCCTGCGACCAGCATGGCGGCGAGCGGCGGCGCCAGCGCGGCGAGGAGCGGTGGATCGATCGCCGCCACAAGCACCGCGACGCGCACGATCATGGTGGCGCACGCGGCGCCGATCCCGGCCGCGAGCGCGGGATGGTGGGCGCGGTCGAGGGTGCGGGCGCGCCGCGCCAGCGCCACGGTCGTTGCGGTCGAGGACGCGAGCCCGCCGCAGAGCCCGGTGAGCAGCGCGCCCGCGCGCGCGCCAAGCACCCGTGCCGCGACGTAGCCGGCGAACGACAGCCCGGCGACGAGCACCACCATCCACCATAGCCGGTAGGGGTTGAGCGCCGCGTGCGGACCATAGCCCTTGTCGGGCAGGAGCGGCAGGACGACCGCCGAGATCAGCACGAGCTGCAGCGCCGCGAACAGCTCGCGCTGGTCAATGCCGCGCAGCCAGCGGTGCAGGGTCGGCTTGAGCCCGAGCAGAAACGCGGAGGCGACGGCGCCCGCGATCGCCGGCACCGCGTGGCCGAGTCCGGCCACGGTGCCGAGCGCGAAGGTCACGACGCAGGCGACTTCGGTCGTGAGCCCGACGTCCGCGCCGTCGGACTGGGCGTGACGGACGACGAGCAGGAGCCCGCCGAGCGCGAGCGCGATCGCGCCCGCGACCAGCGCGTCGAGCTCGCTGCCGATGACGGCGACCAGCCCGCCCGCGAACCCGATCAGCGCGAAGGTGCGCAACCCGGCGACCCGGCTGCCCTCGGGCGCGTTGCGGTCGGCCCAGCCGCGCTCGAGCCCAATGACCAGCCCGACGGCAAGCGCAACCGCCATCCGCTGCAGCGCTTCGGTGTCGCCCACGATGTCGATCCACCGCGTCCCGCGCGGGGCGGACTTGCGCCGCCCCGCCGGCGCCGCGCGCCGAGACTACTTCGCTTTGATCTCGACCTTGCGCGATTTCTTCTGCGCCTCGGCGCTCTTCGGCAGCAGGACCGTCAGCAGGCCCTTCCGCATGCTGGCCTCGATCTTGTTCGCATCGACGCCGTCTGGCAGGCTAAAGCTGCGCTGGAACGAGCCGAACCGGCGCTCGGAGACGTAGTAGTCCTTCTTTTTCTCCTCGGTCTCCTCCTTCTTCTCGCCCTTGATCGCCAGCACGTCGTCGCTCAAGGACACCTCGACGTTCTTCTCGTCGAGCCCCGGCAGTTCCGCGGTCACGCGGTACTCCTTGTCGTCCTCCGTCACCTCGACCGCCGGCTGAAGTTCGAACCCGCCGCGCCAGATCGGCTCGAGCTGACGCCCGAACGGCAGGCGCGGCCAGCCGACGGAGAACTCGTCGAACAGCCGGTCGATCTCGCTCCTCAGGTTCTCGAACGGGTGCCACGGGTGGAGCGCGGTTTCCTTCTTCGCCTTCTCGGTCTTCAATGGAAGCTTGGTTGCAGCTTCGGCCATGATCGGTCTCCTCTTCCCTTCAGGGCCTTGCCCCGGTTTCAGGGCACGAATCTGGCGAGCAATGGAGAGCGCGGCCTTGACGCAGGTCAAACCGGCGTCAGGCGCGGTGGAAAGCCATCGCGCGTTTGACACGCCGCTCGGCGAGCGCCACCGCGGCCGCGCGCGGCAAGGATCGGTTGGCCGCCGCTTCCGCGAGAACCGCTTCCGTGTTGGCGCGGATCTTTTCCTCGATCGTCCGGAAGGCCGC
>DASWLB010000345.1:0-8198 GCA_036396315.1 Alphaproteobacteria bacterium | reverse complement strand
CCCGGCGCCTTGACGGCCGCGACCTTCAGGCCGCCACGCAGCTTGTTGACGACGAGCGTGGCAAGCGCCTCGCCCTCGACGTCCTCGGCAACGACCAGCAGCGGCTTGGCGGATTGCACGACCGCCTCCAGGAGCGGCAGCATCGGCTGCAGGCTCGACAGCTTCTTCTCGAACAGGAGGACGTAGGGCGCCTCGAGCTCGGTGATCATCTTCTCGGGGTTGGTGACGAAGTACGGCGAGAGGTAGCCGCGGTCGAACTGCATGCCTTCGACCACGTCGAGTTCGGTCTCGAGGCCCTTCGCCTCCTCGACCGTGATCACGCCTTCCTTGCCGACCTTCTGCATCGCGTCGGAGATCATCTGGCCGACCGAGGTGTCGCCGTTGGCGGCGATGGCTCCGACCTGGGAGATCTCGCGGTCCGTGCGGATCGGCTTCGACTGCTTCTTGATCTCCTCGACGACCGAGGCGACGGCGAGGTCGATGCCGCGCTTCAAATCCATCGGGTTCATGCCGGCCGCGACCGCCTTGCAGCCTTCGCGGAAGATGGCGGCGGCGAGCACGGTCGCCGTGGTGGTGCCGTCGCCCGCTTCGTCGTTGGTCTTCGAGGCGACCTCGCGCACCATCTGGGCGCCCATGTTCTCGAACTTGTCGGCGAGCTCGATCTCCTTGGCGACGGTCACGCCGTCCTTGGTGATGCGCGGCGCGCCGAACGACTTCTCGATCACCACGTTGCGGCCCTTGGGGCCGAGCGTGATCTTGACGGCGTCGGAAAGGATCTCGACGCCCGCGAGCATGCGCCCGCGAGCATCCGTGCTGAATTTGACGTCCTTGGCAGACATGACTCGCGTCTCCTACTGGATGATTCCCATGATGTCGGACTCCTTCATGATGAGGAGGTCCTTGCCTTCGAGCTTCACCTCGGTGCCCGACCACTTGCCGTACAGGATGCGGTCGCCGACCTTGACGTCGAGCTTGTGCAGCTTGCCGCCCTCGTCGCGGGTTCCTTCGCCGATCGCGAGAATCTTGCCCTCCATGGGCTTTTCCTTCGCGGTGTCGGGAATGATGATGCCGCCCTTGGTCTTTTCCTCGGCGGCAAGCGGTTCCACCAGCACGCGATCGTGCAGCGGCCTGATCTTCATCGACGATCTCCCGAAATGTTCTTGAGACGAGCGTGCTGTTAGCACTCTCGGGCTTTGAGTGCCAGTCATATAGCGGGGCGAATCACCCCTGTCAACGGACGCGAAGCTGCGCGCAGCAGGTCAGTCGAGGGTGTGTGAAAGTCCGGCGCGGGCGCGGAACCGCGCGAGGTCGGCATCGGCGAGCCCGACCTCGAAATGGGCGGTGCCCTCGTCGTCGCGCCGGCTCACGACTTCGCCATGGCGGTAGAGCCAGGCGATCGCCGCGCCGTCGGCGAGATCGACGGCGAGCTCGACGATGCGGCGCGATACGGCGAGCTTGGTATCGAGCAGCGAAAGCAGCTCGCCGCACCCCTCGCCGGTGACGGCGGACAGCGCGACCGCGTTCGCCTGGCGCGCGGCGCGGTTCCGCACCACCTCGCGCGCCGGCGCGCTCAGCCGGTCGATCTTGTTGGCGACCTCGACGATCTCGGCCGGCCGCGCGCCGTTGACGCCGAGATCGTGCAGCACCGCGAGCACGTCGTCCTTCTGCGCCTCGGTGTCGGGGTGCGAGATATCGCGCACGTGGATGATGAAGTCGGCCGCGAGCACCTCCTCGAGCGTCGCGCGGAACGCGGCGACCAGGTCGGTCGGCAGGTCGGATACGAACCCGACCGTGTCGGACAGGATGATTGTGCGCCCGGATGGCAGCGCGACCCGGCGCATCGTCGGGTCGAGCGTCGCGAACAGCAGGTCCTCGGCGCGCACCGCGGCGCCGGTGAGCCGGTTGAACAATGTGGACTTGCCGGCGTTGGTGTAGCCGACCAGCGCCGCCACCGGATACGGCACGCGACGCCGCGCATCGCGATGCAGCCCGCGCGTGCGCTTGGTCCCTTCGAGCTCGCGTTTGAGCTTCAGGATGCGCTCGCCAATCTGGCGGCGGTCGGCCTCGATCTGGGTCTCGCCGGGCCCGCCGAGGAAGCCGTAACCGCCGCGCTGGCGTTCGAGGTGGGTCCAGCTGCGGACCAGGCGGCTCCGCTGATAGGACAGGTGCGCCAGCTCGACCTGTATGCGGCCCTCGCGGGTTTGCGCGCGTTCGCCGAAGATCTCGAGGATCAGCCCGGTGCGATCGATCACCTTGCACTTCCAGGCGCGCTCGAGGTTGCGCTGCTGCACCGGGGTGAGGGCCGAATCGAGGATGGCGACCGCGATGCCTTCGGCCGCGATCTCATCGCCCAGCGCCTTCACGCTGCCCTCGCCGAGCAACGTTCCCGGCCGCCGGCGCTGGAGCGGCACGAGCCGCGCGGCGCGCACCTCGAGCTCTATCGCGCGGGCGAGCCCGACCGCCTCTTCGAGGCGGGACTCTGGCGTACGCGCGGAGATCTCGGTCGATTTGAGATACGGATGGACCACCAGCGTGCGGCTGTCGCCGCGCGCGGCGCCGTTCGACGACTCCGGCCGTTCGGAACTAGACTTCGGCAGGTTCTTTTTCTTCCTTGCCCTCGAACAGCTGGATCGGTCCGACCGGCATCACGGTCGAAATGGCGTGCTTGTACACCAGCTGCGAATGGCCGTCGCGGCGCAACAGGACGCAGAAATTGTCGAACCAGGTGATGACGCCCTGCAGCTTGACCCCGTTGACCAGGAACACCGTCACCGGCGTCTTGTTCTTGCGGATGTGGTTCAGGAACACGTCCTGAACATTCTGATTTTTATCGGACATTGTTATCGCCTTCATAATCGGGTTTGAGCCCATCGGGCGCGGCAGGCGCCCGGCCTGCGACCCGTTCTCTCACGACTCCGTTACGCCGATCCCCCTTCGCGCGATTTAAAACGATCGGTTTCTTCCTGATATGGGCGCAGGCAAGGCCCGGACAAGAGATTCGAGCGCCCAACGGTCGGGAAAATGGAAAATCCCGTCAGATTCGGCAAATTCGCCGCGTTCGGGCGGAGATTCTCGCACCAAAACGGGCACGCAGCCCGAATTCCGGGCACATTCGACGTCGATCGCCGTATCGCCGACGAACCAAACCGCTCGCCCCGCCGCAACCCGCGAACCTTGGAGCGCGAGGCGCACCGGGTCGGGGTCCGGCTTGTCGCGCGCCGCATCGGTCGCCCCCACCACCCGGCCAAAATACCGGTCCCACCCGAGATGCCGGACCTCCGCGCGCAGGTGCTCGCCGTGCTTGTTGCTGACGACGGCGAGATAAACCCCCCGTCCAACGAGCGCCGCCAGCAAGGGCTCGGCACCCGGCAGGGCCGCAAGGCCGTCGAGGTGGATGGCGCGAAAGCGGCCATAAAAGATGTCGCGCGCCTCCTCCCACCGCGCGCCGAACAGCTCCGGGAACGCCTCGCGCAGCGAACGGCGCACCCGGTCGCGGGTCTCCTCGTAACTCCACGGCGGATGGTCCATCGCCGCGAGCGTCGTGTTCATGGCGTCGTGGATGATCGCCCAGGAATCGATCAGCGTGTTGTCCCAGTCGAAGATCGCCGCGCGCGGGGCGGGAGGCGCCGTCGCGCCCGTCACGGGCCCGCCTCGCCCGCATGGTCGCGATAGGTCGCGAGCAGCCGATTGGCGAATCGCCCGGGCCGGCCGCCGCCGACGGGCTTGCCGTCGATGCGCACCACCGGCAGCACGAACGAGGTCGTCGAGGTGAGGAACGCTTCGGCGGCGCCGAGCGCCTCGGCGACGGTGAAGCTCCGCTCCTCGACCGCGAGCCCGTTCCGGCGCGCGAGATCGAGGATCGCGATCCGGGTCACGCCGTTCAGGATCACGTGGTCGGCCGGTCGCGTCACCAGCGTGCCGTCCTTGGTGACGATCCAGGCGTTGGTCGAGGTGCCCTCGGTGACGGTGCCGTCGTCGGCCACCATCCATGCCTCGTAGGCGCCCGCCTCCTTCGCCTGTTGCTTGCCGAGCACGTTGGGCAGCAGCGACACAGACTTGATGTCGCAGCGGCGCCACCGGATGTCGGGGATGGTGATCACGTCGATTCCGCCTTCGACCGTCGCGCGAGCGGGCCGCCTGGCGGGGCGCGCGGTCATCACCACGGACGGACGTATCGGGCGCTCGGGAAACGCGTGATCGCGCGGCGCGGCGCCGCGCGTGACCTGAAGGTACAAAATGCCGTTCCGCACGCGGTTGCGGCGCAGCACCTCGCGCATCAGGTGGCGCAGCACGCGGTCGGGGAACGGCCTTGCGATGCGCAGCTCCGCCAGCGAACGCTCGAGCCGCTTGAGGTGCAGCGCCTCGTCGATCGGCGCGCCGTTGGCGACCGCGATCACCTCGTACACCCCGTCGGCGAACTGGTATCCGCGGTCCTCGACGTGCACCGCTGCCGCACGGTGCGGCACATATTTTCCATTGACGTAGGCGACGCGCGACACGGGCGGCTCAGAAGAACTCGAGGTGGACGGCGAACAGCTTCTCGACCTCCTTGATGGCGGTCACGTCGGCGAACAGGACGACGCGGTCCTTCGCCCGCATCACCGTGTCGGCGCGGGGCGTGATGACCTTGCCGTCGCGCACGATGGCGCCGATGATGACGCCGTCCGGCAGCTCCGCCTCGCGCAGCGGCCGCCCGACGACGTCGGAAGTTTCCAGCGCCTCGGCCTCGATGATCTCGCCCGACCCCTCGCGCAGCGCGTGCACGGCGCGGATGCGCCCGCGCCGGACGTGCTGGAGGATGGTCGAGACCGTAATGGCGCGCGGATTGACCGCGACGTCGATGCCGAGCGAGGTGGCGAGCTGATTGTAGTTCGGGTTGTTGACCAGGGTGATGACCCGCTTGCTGCCCAGCCGCTTGGCCTGGAGCGAGCTGAGCATGTTGGTCTCGTCATCGTTGGTCACGGCGATGAAGGCCTCGGTTGCGGGTACGTTCGCTTCCTCGAGGATCTCGGGGTCGAGCGCGTCGCCGCCCAGCACGACCGTTTTCTCGAGGATTTCGGCGATCGTGCCGGCGCGGTCGCGGTCGCGCTCGATGATCTTGGCCGACACGGCGTGGTGCTCGCGCTCGACGATTTGGGCGAAGAACAGGCCGATGTGGCCGCCGCCCGCGATCGCGATGCGCCGAGCCTGAGGCTCGTCGTGGCCGAACACGGTCATGGCGCGCGCCACGTGCTCGGCTTCGGCGATGAAGTACACCTCATCGCCCGCGAGCATGCGGTCGTCGGCCGACGGCACGATGGTGGCGCCGTCGCGGATGATGCAGACGACGACGATGTGCAGATCCGGGAACAGCGCGGTGAGCTGGCGGAGCGGCGTGTCGATCACCGGGCAGTCGGCGAGGCAGCGCACGCCGATCGCCTGCACCCTGCCGCCGACCAGCGGGATCGTGTCGGTCGAGCCCGGCACGCGCAGCCGCCGCGAGATGGCGCGCGCCACCTCGATCTCGGGCGAAATGACCACGTCGATCGGCATGTGGTCGCGGCTGAACAGGTCCGCCCAGGCGGGGTCGAGATAGGCCTGCTCGCGGATGCGGGCGATCTTGGTCGGCACGTTGAACAGCGAATGGGCCACCTGGCACGCCACCATGTTCACCTCGTCGGCGTAGGTGACGGCGATCAGCATGTTGGCGTCGGCGGCGCCGGCGGCCTGGAGGACGTCCGGGCGCGAGGCGAAGCCCATCATCGCCTTCACGTCGAGCGATTCGCCGACGCGCCGGACCAATTCCTCCGACTGTTCGATCACGGTAACGTCGTGATCCTCCTGGGCAAGCTGGCGGGCGATGTTGAATCCCACCTGGCCAGCGCCGCAGATGATGACCTTCATGCGGGATGGTGTCCGGACCGGGCGCGGCGGAACGCAGCGCGGCCGCGAACGCGGCCAACGGTTATTTTACGCCCCGCATCACGTGGATGTCGAGGTCGCGTATCTTCTTGCGCAAGGTGTTGCGGTTGAGCCCGAGGAGGCGCGCCGCCTTCAACTGGTTGCCACGCGTCGCCGACAGTGCGATGGACAAAAGCGGCCGCTCGATTTCGCGCAGCACCCGGTCGTAAAGCCCGGCCGCAGGCAGCGCGTCGCCGTGCGCCGCGAAGTATTGCGAAAGATGCCGCTCGACCGCCGGGCCGAGCCCGTCGTCGGACTCGGCGCGGTCGCCCGCGGCGGGTCCGGGCTCGGCAAGCTCCGCCTCGACCGCTTCCAGGCGAATCACGTCCTCGGCATGCAGCGCGGCGAGACGGCGGATCAGGTTCTCGAGCTCGCGCACGTTGCCGGGCCAGCGATAGCGCCGGAGTCGGTCCATCGCCGCCGCATCGAGGCTCTTCTGCGGCAGCCCGTCGGCATGCGCCTGCTTGAAGAAATGCTGGGCGAGCTCCGGGATGTCCTCGGTGCGCTCGCGGAGCGGCGGCAGGCGGATCGGCACGACGTTGAGCCGGTAGAACAGGTCCTCGCGGAACAGCCCCTGCTGGACGTGGTGGCGCAGGTCGCGGTGCGTGGCGGCGATGATGCGCACGTCGGCGCGGATCGGCCTGCGGCCGCCGACGGTCGTGTACTCGCCGTCCTGCAGTACGCGCAGGAGCCGCGTCTGCGCCTCGAGCGGCATGTCGCCGATCTCGTCGAGAAACAGCGTGCCGCCCTGCGCCTGCTCGAACCGGCCGATGCCGCGCTGGGTCGCGCCGGTGAAGCTGCCCTTCTCGTGGCCGAACAGCTCGGCCTCGACCAGCTCGCGCGGGATCGCGGCCATGTTGATCGCGACGAACGGCCCGAGCCGCCGCTTGCCGTACTTGTGCAGCGCCTGGGCCACCAGCTCCTTGCCGGTGCCCGACTCGCCGGTGATCATCACCGTGAGGTCGGTGCCCATGAGGCGCGCCAGCACGCGATAGATCTCCTGCATCGCGGGCGAGCGGCCGATGAGCGGGAGCTGCTCGCCCTGCTCCGCCGCCGGCGCCGGCTCGACGGCACTGCGCGGCTCGGCCAGCGCAAGATCGACGACGTTGACCACCTCGTTCAGGTCGAAAGGCTTCGGCAAATATTCGAACGCGCCGCGCTCGGCCGCCTTGACGGCCGTGAGCAGCGTGTTCTGCGCGCTCATCACGATGACCCGGAGATCGGGGCGGAGCTTCTTGATGCGCGGCAAAAGATCGAGCCCGTTCTCGTCCGGGAACACGACATCGGTGATCACGACGTCGCCTTCGCCCTGTTCGATCCAGCGCCACAGAGTGGCGGCGTTGCCGGTTGCCCGCACCTCGTGGCCGCGGCGGACGAGCGCCTGGGTCAGTACCGTGCGAATGCCGCGATCGTCGTCGGCGACGAGGATGGTTGAATCGGTCATGGGTCGTCTCCGGCCTCAACGTCCATCACCGGCAGCATCACCCGGAACACGGTGCGCCGAGGCTGGCTCTCGAACTCGATGACGCCGCCGTGGTCGCCGACCACCTTGGCGACGAGGGCGAGCCCGAGCCCGGTGCCGTTGACCTTGGTGGTGACGAAGGGATCGAACAAATGCGGCCCGAGGTCCTCGGGGATGCCGCTGCCGTTGTCCTGGATCGAGACGACGAGCGGCAGCTGCACCGGGCGCCCGCCGCCCGGCTGCGACAGGCGAAGCCCGTGCTGGAACGCGGTGGACAGGATGATCTCGCCGCCCTTGGCCGGCACCGCCTCGGCCGCGTTCTTGACGAGGTTGAGGAACACCTGCAGCAGCTCGTCGGCGTTGCCGAGTACCGGCGGCAGCGAGGGGTCGTAGATTTCGCTGAAGCGCACGCCGGCGGCGAAGCCGGCCTCCGAGATGCGGCGCACGCGGTTGAGCACCTCATGGATGTTGACCGGGCCGCGCCGGAGCGGTGCCGCGTCGCCGAACACGCTCATCCGGTCGACGAGCGCGCACACGCGGTCGGCCTCCTCGCAGATCAGCCGGGTCAGCTCGCGGTCGGATTCGCCCACCGAATGCTCGAGGAGCTGCGCCGCGCCGCGGATTCCGGACAGCGGGTTTTTCACCTCGTGGGCCAGGATGGCCGACATGGCGGTGACGGAGCGCGCCGCGTTGCGGTGGACGAGCTGGCGGTCCATCTTGCGCGCGAGCGTCTGCTCGTGCAGCGACACGACGACGAACGCGTCGCCCTCGCCGAACGGCGCGGCCTGGATGGTGG
>DASWLB010000344.1:0-2626 GCA_036396315.1 Alphaproteobacteria bacterium | reverse complement strand
CCCTTGAAGGGGGAGGGTTGGGGAGGGGGTGGGGCCGCCAGTCAAGTCCTGGGTTCGTTGGCGCAAGCCGCAGACCGTTGGGACGGGGCTGATGGCGACGCTCGAACAGCGCGAGGTGAAGCCCGCGGCGCGCGCGGCGCTTCCGCCCGCGCGCCGGCGGCGCAGCGCGAGCAGCCGCGGCTTCCTGCCGCTGCTCGGGCTGATGATCGGCGCGGTCGCGTTCCTGCCCTCGACCATCGTCGCGCTGGTCGGCGCGGTGCCGATCCTCGCCGCGCTGATGGTGGACGACACGCCGCGGCGCTATCTGTTCCGCACGGTCGCGGCGATGACGGTGGTCGCGCTCGCGCCGCTGATCGACCGGCTGTGGCGCGGCGCCAACGACATCCCCGCGGCGTTCGGCATCGTCGCCGACGCCTTCACCTGGCTCGCGATCTACGGCGCGGCCGGCGCCGGCTGGCTGATGTTCATCGGGTGTCCGGCGCTGGTCTCCTCCTACCGCGTCTTCGCCGCGAGCCAGAAGGCGGCGCGGCTCAAGCGCGATCAGGAGCGTCTGCTCGAGGAATGGGGCGAGGCCTTGACGGACGTGGCCGGCGCGAGCGCCGCGGCGAAACGCGCCGAGGGCGAGGGCGGACCTAGTGCGCCGTCGCCCGCTCGGGTGAAGACGCCCTGATCGCCTTCTGCAGCTTCTCGAAGGCGCGCACCTCGATCTGACGCACGCGCTCGCGCGAGATGCCGTATTCCTGCGACAGCTCCTCGAGCGTCGCCGGCTCGTCCTTGAGGCGCCGCTCGGTGAGGATGTGGCGCTCGCGCTTGTTGAGGTTCTTCATCGCCGCGGTCAGGAGCTTGCGGCGGCCGAGCAGCTCCTCGTGCTCGCCGAGCACGGTCTCCTGCGATTCCGAATCGTCCACCAGCCAGTCCTGCCATTCGCCCTCGCCCTCGGCGCGGAGCGGCGCGTTCAGCGAATGGTCGGGCGCGGCGAGGCGGCGGTTCATCGAGACCACGTCGTCCTCGGGCACGCCGAGGCGGCGCGCGATCTCCTTCACGCTCTCGGGCGACAGATCGCCCTCCTCGATCTCCTGCAGCTGGCCCTTCAGCTTGCGCAAATTGAAGAACAGCTTCTTCTGCGCCGCCGTGGTGCCCATCTTCACCAGCGACCAGGAATGCAGGATGTATTCCTGGATGGCGGCGCGGATCCACCACATGGCGTAGGTGGCGAGCCGGAACCCGCGGTCGGGATCGAAGCGGCGCACCGCCTGCATCATGCCGACATTGCCTTCGGAGATGAGCTCGCCCAGCGGCAGCCCGTAGCCGCGGTAGCCCATGGCGATCTTGGCGACCAGGCGGAGGTGGCTGGTGACCAGCTTGTGCGCGGCCTCGGTGTCGTCGTGCTCGCGCCAGCGCTTGGCGAGCATGTACTCCTGCTCCGCTTCCAGCATCGGGAAGCGGCGGATCTCCTGCAGGTAGCGCGCGAGATTGGTCTCCGGGCTGACCTTGGGGACGCTGGGAAGCCGAGAATTCATCTGTCCGATCCTGGTCGCCGTGGGGCCGCTCCTGCGCGAGCGATCGGCCGGCTCCGGCCAAGATAACGTTTACCGCGGTTAACGCCCGGTAAAGATCGCGTTACATCGGCTCCAAACTACGCGCCAACCGGCTCATAAAAGGCGGGAGTTCTTTGGCGAAATTAAGGCGCTCGCCGGTCGCCGGATGGGTGAAGCCGAGCACCGCGGCATCGAGCGCGTGACGGCCGAGCGCGGCGACTTCGGCGACCGCCGCTTCGGGCGCGCCGTGGCGCCGCGCCGCCTGCACCCCGCCGCCATATGTCGCATCGCCCACCACCGGATGTCCCTTCTTCGCCAGATGTACACGGATCTGATGGGTCCTTCCCGTCTCGAGCCGGCATTCGATCAGGCTCGCCCACGCGCCGAGCCGGCGCACGACGCGGTAGCGCGTGACCGCGCGCTTGCCCTTAGGCACCACCGCCATCTTCTTGCGGTCGCGCGAAGACCGACCGATGTCGCCGGTGATCGTGCCCTCGGGCGGCGACGGCGCGCCCCACACGATGGCGCGGTAGAGCCGCGTCACCGTGCGCGCGGCGAATTGCGCGGCGAGATCGCGATGCGCCGCGTCGGTCTTCGCCACCACCATGAGCCCGCTCGTGTCCTTGTCGAGCCGGTGCACGATGCCGGGCCGGCGCACCCCGCCGATGCCGGAAAGCGATTCGCCGCAATGGGCGAGGAGGGCGTTGACCAAGGTGCCGGTCTCGGCGCCCGGCGCCGGGTGGACGACCAGCCCGGCCGGCTTGTCGAGCACCAGCAGGTGCGCGTCCTCGTACAGCACCTCGAGCGCGATCGGCTCCGGCTTGGGCTTCGCCGGCGTCGGCGGCGGCACGCGCACGCGGAACACCTCGCCCGGTTTGACCCGGTAGGAGGGCTCGGTTATCGTCGCTGCGCCCGCGGTCACGCGGCCCGCCTCGATCAGCGCCTGCGCCTGGGTGCGCGACAGCTCGGCGACGGAATCGGCGATCAGCCGGTCGATGCGGACGCCCGCCTGCGCCGCGCCGGCCGTCACGCGGTGCTCGGTGCCGTCGTCCGCCGTCATGTCAGCGAGAGTGTTCCGAAATCATGGC
>DASWLB010000343.1:0-6331 GCA_036396315.1 Alphaproteobacteria bacterium | reverse complement strand
GCCATCGGCCTCGCGCGCGCCGCCCCCGCGCCGGTCAAGGTGCTCAACATCGGCGGCGGGTTCGGCATCCCATACTACCCGGGCGAGACGCGGCTCGACCTCGCCAAGGTGGGCGGACACCTGTCCACCTTGATGCCCGGGATCGCCGAAGCGCTGCCCGAGGCGAAAATCGTGGTCGAGCTCGGGCGCTACATCGTCGGCGAGGCCGGCGTCTACGTGTGCCGCGTGGTGGACCGCAAGTTCTCGCGCGGCCAGACCTTCCTCGTCACCGACGGCGGGCTGCACCATCACCTGGTCGCTTCGGGCAATCTCGGCGTCGTCATCCGCCGCAACTTCCCCGTCGCGGTCGGCAACCGGATGGACGGCGCTTCGACCGAGACCGTCACCGTCGTGGGCTGCCTGTGCACCCCGTTCGATCTTCTGGCCGACAAGGTGGAGCTGCCGCGCGCCGAGATCGGCGACCTGATCGTCATCTTCCAGTCGGGCGCGTACGGGCCGTCGGCCTCGCCCGCGGGCTTCCTCGGCCATCCGCCGGCGCCCGAGCTTCTGGTCTAGGCACCGCATGGCATCCGAACAGCTCGCCGCCCAATCCACCCTCGAGGCCCTGAAGCGTGTGTTGGGCGAGGTGCTCCAGATCGGCGCGCGTGCCGGGCGGCTCACGGCCGACACGCCGCTCCTCGGCAGCCTGCCCGAGCTCGATTCCATGGCCGTCGTCGCCGTCATCACCGCGATCGAGGAGGCGTTCGGCATCTTCGTCAACGACGATGAGGTGAGCGCCGAGACGTTCGAGACGGTGGGCTCGCTCGCCGCCTTCATCGACCGCAAGCGCGCGGCCTGAGCGCGGCGTCGCCCGTGCCAAGGGGGGAGGCCCTGGCGAGAGGTCCCGATATCGTTGCCGAAGTCCGGCAGGCGGGCGACCTCGCGGCGCTCGGCCGCGACTGGCGGGCGCTCGAGGCGCGGAGCGAGGCGAGCTTCTTCCAGTCGTGGAGCTGGATCGGCACTTGGCTCGAATGCCTGCCGGCGGACCGGCGGCCCGACATCCTCGCGCTTCGCCGCCTGGGCGAGATCGTCGGGCTCGCGGCGCTCGGCCGCCGCACCGAGCGCCGGCACGGGGTGCTCGCCGCGCACGGGCTTTATCTCAACGAGACCGGCGATCCCGTGTTCGACTGCCTCACCGTCGAGTACAACGGCGTGCTCGCCGACCCGGAGGGCGCAAGCGACATCGCGCGTGCCGCGATCGGTCATCTGGTGCAGGGCGTTGCCGGGTGGGACGAGGCGCATCTGTCGGGCGTGCCGGCGACCGGCGCGATCGACTACGCCGCGCTCGTCGCGGAGTTCGGCCTGTCGGTGCGCACGCTGGCGCGCAGCGATTGCCGCTACGTCGACCTGGCGCGCATCCGCGCCGAGGGCGGGGCATATCTCGAGCGGGTCAGCGCGAACACACGCTATCAGGTGCGCCGCGCCCTGCGGCGCTACGCGGCGCGCGGCAAGGTCGCGCTCACGGTCGCGCAGAACGCGGACGAGTCGCTCGCCCGGTTCGACGAGCTGAAGCGCCTGCATCAGGCGGCATGGACTGCGCGCGGCGAGCCGGGCTCGTTCGCCAACCCTTTCTTCGAGAAATTCCACCGTGCCCTCATCGCGCGCACGGCCGGGACGGGGGAGACGCAGCTCGTCCGGGTCGCCGCCGGCGAAGCGACCGTCGGCATCCTCTACAATTTCGCCCGGCGCGGGCGCATCCACGCCTATCAGAGCGGCTTCGCGTACGAGTCGGACAACGCGGTGAAGCCGGGGCTCGTGTCGCACGCGCTCGCCATCGATCACGCGATCGCGTCGGGCGCCGACATCTACGACTTCATGGCCGGCGAGGCGCAGCACAAGGCGAGCCTCGCGACCGATTCGCTCGCGCTCGCATGGCTCGCGGCCCGGCGACCGGTCGCCAAGTACCGCATCGAGGACGCGCTCCGCGCCGCGAAGCGCCGGCTGCGCTGGGAGCGGAGCGCCTGATGCTCGCGGCCTTGCGCGCCGACATTCGGACGCTGGGATTCGGCAATTGGCTGCTCTACGCGATCGACCGCGCCTGCCGGAGGGTCGGCATCGACGCCGCGGTCACCCGCTACATTCTCGTTGCCCAGCCGGTGCCGGACGGGCCGCTGCTTCCCGCCCGGCGCGGCGCGGCGATCGCGGTGCGCGAGCTGGCGATCGACGATCCCGCGCTCGCCGCCATGCCGGTCGATCGCGCCGAGCTCGAGAACCGCGCCCGCATCGGCGCCGTTGGGTTCGGCGCGTTCCAGGACGGGCGCATGATCGGCTATCTCTGGCTGGTCGTCGGGCCGTACGAAGAGGCCGAGGTGCGGCTGCGCTTCGTGCCGGCGCCCGAAGGGCGCACCTCGTGGGACTTCGACGTCTATCTGCACCCCGAACACCGCATCGGGTTCGGCTTCGCCAGGCTGTGGGAGACGGCGAACGCGCACCTCCGCGCGCGCGGCGTCGCCTGGACCATCAGCCGGATCAGCGCGATCAACGCGCTCTCGCTCGCCTCGCACCGGAGGCTGGGCGCGGTCCAATGCGGCAGCGTGACCACGATCCGCATCGGCCGGTTCCAAATCTACATCTCGCCGCGGCGACCCTGGGTGCGGTGTTCCGCGGGTCGCGGCGCCTGGGCCGAGTTCAGGGTCGCGGCTCCGAACGCCTGAGCGCGAAGGCGCACCACACGGCGCACGAGAACACGACCATCGCGCCCGCCTGGTGCAGCGCGGCGACGGCGACCGCGACGCCGGTGAGCAGCGTCGCGACGCCGAGACAGGCCTGCAGGAACGCCGCGAGGGCGAGGACTGCGACCGGGATGCGCAGGGAGGCCGGCAGGAAAGCACGCGACCACAGCCAGAATCCGAAAACCGCCAGCACGAATGAGATCGCGAGTGCGCGGTGGACGAACTGTACCAAGGCCGGGTTCTCGACCGCATTGACGAGAACAGGGCGCATTTCGAACGCGCCGGGCGGCACGACGGCCCCGCCCATCAACGGGAAGGTCGGGTAGGTCATGCCGGCGTCGAGCCCGGCCGTGAACGCGCCCCACAGCATCGCCAGCGATGCCCAACCGAGCATGACCCAGGCGAGTGCGCGCGCGGCGCGCGGGGCCGTCGCCCGTTCCCGCGCCGGCGAAAGCCCGAGGGCGATCCAGAGCAGCCAGCCATAGATCGCGACCGCGAGCGCCAGGTGTGCCGACAGCCGGTAATGACTGACCGACGGCCGGTCGACGAGGCCGCTCGCCACCATGTACCAGCCGAGCGCGCCCTGCGCCGCGCCGAGGACGAACGCGCCGGCGAGTTGCGCGGCAAGTGCGCCGCGCACCGCCCCGCGCGCCCAGAACCAGATCAACGGCACCGCGAAGGCGAGCCCGATCAGCCGGCCCCACAGCCGGTGGGCGTACTCCAACCAGAAGATCGCGCGGAAATCCGCGAGGGTCATCCAGAAATTGTGGGTGCGGAATTCGGGCGTCGCCCGGTAGGCGTCGAACGCGGCCTGCCACGCGCGCTCGTTGAGCGGCGGCAGCGCGCCCATCACCGGGTTCCACTCGACGATCGAAAGGCCGGATTCGGTAAGCCGCGTCACCCCGCCCAGCACCACCATGACGAAGATCATGATGCAGATCGCGATGAGCCAGGTGCGCACGGGGCGGAGGCTCCTCATCCTTCGAGACGCGGTGCTTCGCACCGCTCCTCAGGATGAGGAGCAAAAAAAGGAATCCTCATCCTGAGGAGGCCGCGCAGCGGCCGTCTCGAAGGATGAGGAGAAACCGCCAGCTCACGCCGACATGTGGCGGGCGCGCGCGCCGCGCTCGATCGCGGCGGCGGGGAGCCGGCCGACCTCAAGCCTGTGGCGGATCATCTCGAGAAGGCGAAGCTCCTCCTGCGACGCCTTGCCGTCGGCCGCGACTACGTCGCAGGCGAGCGCGTAAGCCGTCTCGCGCAGCTTGTCGGGCAGCGCATTCTTGATCGCGGCGAGCGCCTTTTCGAGCCCGTTTGCGTCGTCCAGGAGCTTGGCGCAGTCGGCCGCGGTCTTGGTCAGGTTCTTGCGGTCGTAGCCCTTGAACGCCGGCAGGTAGCTCACGATCTCGCCGATCCGGTGCAGCTCGGCGTCGGTCATGTCCGAATCCGCAGCCGAGACCAGCACCATGGTGTAGATGAGCGCCTCTTGGTGTTCCATTGCTTGCAGCCCGTCGTGGCGGATTGCGCACTGATGGTCGAACCCGGCACCTTCGTCAAGCCGCGCCTGCCTGCCGCGATCATCCGCCGCGCGCGGCGAGGAACTTCCGCGCGTCCGCGATGGCCTCGGCGAGGCCCACCCGCGCGACGCGGACGCCGGCCGGAAAGGCGCCGAGAAGCCGCGTCGGCAGGCGCGCATCGAGCATCACGAACACGCCAATGTCGTCGGCGCGCCGCACCAGCCGCCCGTAGGCCTGCTTGAGGCGCAGCCGCGCGATCATGTCGTCGTAGCGCGTCTCGCGGAACGCCTCGCGCCGCACCCGGTGCAGGATTGTCGGGCGCGGCCATGGCACGCGGTCGAAGGCGATGAGACGGAGCGAGCGGCCGGGCACGTCGATCCCGTCGCGCACCGCGTCGGTGCCGAGCAGACAGGCGCGCTCGTCCTCGCGGAAGATGTCGACGAGGGTCGCGGTGTTCATGCGGTCGACGTGCTGGGCGTAAAGCGGAATTCCGGCTTCCTCGAGCGGCTGGGCGATGCGCTTGTGCACGTCGCGGAGCCGCGCGATCGCCGTGAACAGCCCGAGCGCGCCGCCGCCCGCGGCGACGAACAGCTCGCGGAAGGCGGCGGCGATTTGGGCCGCGTCCTCGCGCGCGAGATCGCGGACGACGAAGATTCGCGTCTGCGCCGCATAATCGAACGGCGAGGCGATGCCGACGCGCGACGCCCCACCCGGAAGGTGCCGCGACCCGGACCGCACCTCGGCCGCCTGCCAGTCGGCGCCGTCATTGCCGGTCGCGTCGCAGAGCGTCGCCGAGGTGACGACGACTCCGTGCGCGGGCCGCGCGACGAACTCGGCGAACGGCGCCATCGGATCGACCCAGTGGCGGTGCATACCGACGTCGGTCTCGCCGGCCTCGGCGCGCGCGACCGAGAACCAATCGACGTAGGAACTCGGCGTGCCGCGGGCGAGCGCATCCAGCATGGCGCGCCAGGCGGCGACCTCGCCCTCGGCGCGGCGCGCGATGCCGCGGCACACCGCCTCGATGCGCTGGCGGGTCGCCGAGTCGAGATCGGCCGCGCGCTCGTCCAACAGCGCCGCGAGCCGGGCGGCGAGCGCGCGCATCGGGGCGGCGAGCCTGTCGAGCGCCGCGGCGAGCGCATCGCCCGCCTCGATCAGGCCGGGCAGCGCCGGCTGGGTCTCGGTTTCGAGGTCGTAGGCCGACTCCTTGGCGCTCGCCCGCGCATGCACCTGGACGCGCACGAGGGCGAGGAACCGTTCCGCCGCGCCGCGCGGCGCGCCCTGCGCGATGCGCTGGTTCCAGCCGGGACCGGGAAGCGCGCGCGCCGCCTCGAGGGTCGCCGCGAGCGCGCGCTCGACCGCCTCGTCCGCGGCGGCGATGTCGGCGATGCGGCTGCGCAGCCCCCGCACGCGCCGGCGGCGCGATTCCTCGGGCCCGACCAGCCAGCGCCTCAGCTCGGCCGCCTCGCGCCCCGACAGCTGCGCCGAGAAGGCGCCGTCGGCCGCGTCGAACAGATGGTGCCCTTCGTCGAACACGAGCCGCGTCGGCACAATGCGGTCGTCGAGCCCGCCCATCGCCGCCTGCGCCATCACGAGTGCGTGGTTCGCGACCACGATGTCGGCGCGGCGCGCGCGGCGCACCGTGCGCTCGATGAAGCAGCGCTTGAAATGGTCGCAGGCCGAGTAGATGCATTCGCCGCGCCGGTCGGCGAGGGCGAGCGTCCGCGCCGGCCCGAACAGGTCGGCGAGCCAGGCGGGAAAGTCGCCGCCCGCGAGGTCGCCGTCGCGCGAGGCTTCGGCCCAGCGCGCGACCAGCCCGAGCACCACCGCCTCGCCGGGAACGAGCGCGACGCGCGAGGCCGCCTCCTCGAAATTGAGCAGGCAGAGATAGTTCTCGCGTCCCTTGCGCACCACGACGCGGCGCGCCTTCTCCCTCGGGTCGGGGAACAGCCTGTCGAGCTCGCCGTCGATCTGGCGCTGCAGGTTGCGGGTGTAGGTCGAGACCCACACCGCGCCATGGTTCGCTTCCGCCCACAGGCTCGCCGGCGCGATGTAGCCGAGCGTCTTGCCGACGCCGGTGCCGGCCTCGGCGACCACGGCGTGCGG
>DASWLB010000342.1:0-5624 GCA_036396315.1 Alphaproteobacteria bacterium | reverse complement strand
GTAGCGGGTGAGCGCGACCGACAGCGCGGCGCCGACCGCAGGCGCGGATTCGGACGGATCGCGCGCGGCCAAGGTCTCCTTCAGCACTTCGGAGGCGCCGAGCCGCACCCGCTGCGCATCGAGCCCGCCGACCATCGCCGGCAGCAGCCCGACGTTCGACAGGACCGAGTAGCGCCCGCCGATTTGGGGATCGTGGTCGAGCACGGTCATGCCGTGCGCCTCGGCGAGGCGGCGCAGCGGGCTCGGCTTCGCCTCGGTGATGGCGACGAAGCGCCCGCCCGCCGCGCTGCCGGCGCCCTGGCGCGCCCAGGCGAGCAGCACGAGGAGCTGGGCCAAGGTCTCGGCCGTCGTGCCCGACTTGGATATCGCGATTACCGCTGTCTTCGCCGGATCGAGGGCGGCGGTGAGGGCCTCGAAAGTCGCCGGATCGACGTTGTCGTGGAAGCGCACCCGGGCCCCGCCGCCCTTCGGCCCGAACCCCTGGTCGCAGAGCGCGTAGAGCGTCTGGCCGCCGAGGCTGGAGCCGCCGGTGCCGAGCACGACCACGTCCGCGGCCTCGCGGGCGAGGCGCTGGGCGACGCGGCGGGCGGGATCGAGGTCGTCGCGCCGCGCCGGCAGGGCGAGGAGCGGCATTGTCCGCCCGTCATGGGCGCGCCGGAGCGCATCGAGCGCGGGCGCGGCCTCGGCCAGCACCCGGTCGAATTCCTCGCGCGCCAATCCGGACGGGCCGATGGCGGACGCGAAGCAGCGTTCGGTGATCTGTTCGTAGGGCATGGGGCGGCGTCCCCCTCGCGCCAAACTTAGACCGGCTCCTTGAGTCGCGGAAGCGGCGCCGCGGCCCGGCGCGTCCGTCCGCGCCCGGCCCCGGCGTCCGACGAATATTGATCGGATGGCACGATATCACGGCCCTGTGTCGGGACGGAGCAGTCTTGACGTGACGAGTTCTTTACTGAATCCTGGAGTGTCGGAATTTTTTACAGTTATTTGACGGTTTTGTTTGAGCGCCAATCAAATCTGTCGAAAAATTTTACACATGTGGCGTGAGGGCCTGTGCGGTTCCTGTAAGTTATTGAAATCGCGGGGATCATATCAGGCGCATATGTTGGCATGATTCTTGCATAGCTGTCTTGAGAAACCCGATGGCGAAAGCCTAGGGAGTGGCCGGCGTGCCTAGCGATAATTGGATTTTTCGATGTTCCGTCAGTTAGCGTTTTCGACTATCGGCGCGGCGGCCCTCGTCCTCGCTTTGGCGATGCCGGGACCGGCTTCGGCAGACCCGATCGGGCCCGATTGCGGCGCGGGGAACTGCCTTGGCGTCGTCTACACTCTCGAGAATTTTGGGAACCAAGACGGCGGCTCGGCCCTGAACGACATTTGGCGCGTCAAGTTGTCGGCCGACACGGCGACCTATACCGGATCGGACAGCGACTGGATTTCCGGCGTCGCCATAAAGATCGTCGCCAACGGCAGTGACATCAGCGACGTCGATCTGTTCGAGACGAACGCGCTGGCCCTTGGCACCTGGGTACCCGGTGAAGGCAACGTGAATACGTGCATCGGCGGCAATAATGGGTTCGCCTGCTCTGAGACCGCATCCGACGAGACGGTCGCCGATGGAACGGTGTGGTACTGGATTCTCGACATCACGGTTGCCGAGGGCACTGCCTTCGTCGACCCCGCATCGATCCAGATCCAGTACATGGGCAACAACCCGAACAACGATGACGTTCAGAACCAGGGACTAACCTCGGCAAATATCGAACTTCAGACCCCGCCCCCGCCGCCGCCGCGGATCAATGTGCCGGAGCCCGCGACCCTGCTCATCTTCGGCGCGGGCCTGATCGGTCTGGCCGCCATCCGGCGCCGCCGGAAAGCCTGAACGCGACCTCCAGCCTCGCAGGGCTGAACAAAGGGGCGGACGCGGGTCCGCCCCTTCGCGTTTCCGGGTGCGGCACACTGCTGTCCGGTTCCGCACTGTGGGGGCGCGCGGAGTCGTTTGGATTCCGTGACATCGGCGGCAATGGTGATTTCCCGAGACGCGCGCCAACCCCCATCGTCATGACCGCGCTTGTCGCGGTCATCCACGGGCTTCTTGCGATGGCTGTGCCGCACCAGCGACGGAAAAGGCCCGTGGATGGCCTGGACTCGGCCTTCGGCCGGCCCGGCCATGACGTTCTTTTCTTCGTACGGACGGGCGACGATCCGGAACCGGACAGCCGTGGGCGCGGCGCGACGGCCACGTTGCAAACGGTTAACGCAATATAAAGACCGCGTCGGCTAGCTTCGGCCCGGCTCAACCGGCGCCGGATAACGATGATCGACGCGGCACGACCGAGACACCCGGAGCGATGCTTGTCGCTGCGGCGCATCTGTTCGCGCCCGGCGCTCCTGTCGCTGTTCGGGTTCAGCGTCGTCGCCAACCTGCTGATGCTGACCGGCCCGCTGTTCATGCTGCAGATCTACGACCGGGTGCTCGCGAGCGGCAGCGTGCCCACCCTGGTCGGCCTCACCGTCCTGGCGATCTTCGCACTCGCCGCGATGGCCGGGATCGAGGCGGCGCGCGGCTCGCTCCTGCAACGCGTCGCGGTGCGGTTCGAAGAGGAGCACAACCCCGAGGTCTTCACGTCGGCCGTCTCGGCGCGCCTCGCCGGCCGCCGGAACGCGCACCAGCTGCTGCTCGACGTCGAGACGATCCGGAGCTTCCTCAACGGGCCGGGCGTGCTCGCCATGCTCGATGCGCCATGGGCGCCGCTCTACCTTCTCCTCATCTTCGCCTTTCATCCGGTGCTCGGGCTCGTCGCGGCGGGCGGCGCGGCCTGCCTGTTCGTGCTCGCCGGGCTCAACGAGGCGCTGGCGAGCGGGACGCAGCGGCGCGGTTCGGCCGCGCTCGCCGAGACGCACGGGTTGGGCGAGTCCGCGCTCCACTGCGCGCAGGCCTCGGCGGCGATGGGCATGGTGGCGGCGCTCCGCCACCGCTGGGCGGCGGCCAAGGTGGAGGGCCTCGCCCTTCTCGTCCGCGCCGGGGAGCGCTCCGGTCTCGTTCAGGCCGCTTCGCGCGGGCTCCGGCAGGCGCTGCAAATCGCCATGCTGGCGGTCGGCGCCGCCCTCGTCATCGACAAGGACATCACCGCGGGCGTCATGATCGTCGCCTCGATCATCATGGGCCGAGCGCTGGCACCGGTCGAGCAGTCGATCGGGCATTGGCGCTCGTTCGAGGCGGCGCGGGTCGCGTGGCGGCGTCTTGCGGACCTGCTGGCGGCCATGCCGGACAGGCGCACCGCGCTGCCGCTGCCGGCCATATCCGGCGCCATCGCGCTCGACCGCGTCGTCTGCGTGCCGCCGGGCGCGCGCGCGCCGGTCCTCAAGTCGGTGAGCTTCGCCGTCGATGCCGGCACGGCGCTTGCGATCGTCGGGCCGTCGGGGGCGGGCAAGTCGACCCTCGTTCGCGTGCTGACGGGGATCTGGCAGCCGGTGTCCGGCATGGTGCGCATCGACGGCGCCACGCCGCAGGATTACGGCGAGGACGGGCTCGGCCGCCATATCGGCTACGTGCCGCAGGAGATCGAACTCCTGGACGGAACGGTGGCGGAGAACATCGCCCGGTTCGCGATCGGCCCCGACGAGGACGAGATCGTCCGCGCGGCCCGGCAGGCCGGCGCGCACGACCTCATCCTCGGCCTGCCCGAAGGCTACGACACGCGGATCACCGATTTCGGGCGGACGCTCTCGGGTGGGGAGCGCCAGCGCATCGCCCTCGCCCGCGCGCTCTACGGCCGGCCCGCGATCGTCATCCTCGACGAACCGAGCGCGCACATGGACCGCGCCGGCGAAGAGGCGCTGCTGCACGCGTTGCGCGAGGTCAAGAACGCCGGGGCGACGACCATCATGGTGGCCCATCGCCCGAGCCTCTTGCAGCACGTCGACCAGGTGCTGGTGCTCGACGACGGGCGCGTGCTCGCCTTCGGCAGCCGCGACGACGTGATCGCCAAGCTCACGCCGCCGAAGCTCGCCCACCCCTTGCAGGGCCACGCCGCGGAGCAGCGGTCGCTGGCCGGATGAGGGATCGAAGATCGCCGTGACCGAACCGAAGCTCATCACCTATCGGCGCAGCCGCTTTCCGGTCGGCGGCCGCATTTTGCTGGGCTGGTCGGTGATCTTCGCGTTCGTCGCGACCGTCGCCGCCTGGGCCGCCGTCGCGCCGCTTTCGAGCGCGGTGATCGCGAGCGGCGAGCTGGTGGTCGAATCCTCGCGCAAGATCGTGCAGCACCTCGAAGGCGGGATCGTCGCCACGATCCATGTCAAGGACGGCGACCGGGTCGAGCGGGGGCAGCCCCTGGTCGAGATGGATCGCACCGAGGCGCAGGCGCGCCTCGCCGTGCTGCGCAAGCGCACGGATTCGTCCCTTGCGGTCGCCGCCCGGCTCAAGGCGGAGCGCGACGGGCTCGACGAAGTGGCCTTCCCGCCCGGTCTCGCGGCGCGCAAGGACGATCCCTGGGTCGCCGAGTTGCTGGCGCGCGAGGGCGACCAGTTCGCGGCGCGCCGCAGCGCCCTCGACGGCCAGGCGGGGCTCCTCGGAAAACAGGCGGAGATCCTGCGCAAGCAGATCGACGGGTTGCGCGCCCTGCAGATCGGCAAGGACCGTCAGATCGCGCTCATTCGCGACGAGCATCGCGGCCTCAAGGAGCTGTTCGACAAGGGCTATGCGTCGCGCACGCGATTGCTTGCGCTCGAGCGCGCCGAAGCGCAGCTCGAAGGCGAGCGCGGCAGCCACATCTCCGAAATCGCCAAGGCGGAGAAGGAAGTCGGCGAGGTGGAGCTCCGGCTCATCCAGCTCCGCCGCGAGTTCCACGCCCGCGCGGTGAACGAGTACGCTGAAATCGAAAAGGCGCTCGCCGAGCTCAACGACCAGGCGGCGGCGGTCGAGGACGTGCTGCGCCGCACCGTCGTCGTCGCGCCGTCGGCCGGGCTGATCGTCGGTCTCGCCGTGCACACCCCGGGCGAAGTCGTCACGCCCGGCGCAAAGCTGCTCGAGATCGTTCCCGAGGCGGAGACGCTCATCGTCACCACGCGGATCCCGCTTGCGAGCGTATCGCTGGTCACGATCGGCCAGGAGACGGAGGTCAGGCTGACGGCGTTCAACCACCGGATCACGCCCGCCGTGCGCGGACGCGTGAGCTACGTTTCGGCCGACCGGCTGAAATCGGCGGACGATCGGACGCCGCACTACGAAGTCAAGGTGGTGCTCGACCGGAAGGACCTCGCCGGCATCGACCATCTCAGCCTGGTGCCCGGCATGCCGGTTGAAGTGTACATCCACTCCGGCTCGCGCACCCTGTTCGAGTATGTGTCGCGGCCGATCGTCGACGCATTTTATCGGACGATGCGTGAAAACTAGTCCGAATCCGAAGCATTCCTTAAACGCCCGTTAAGACGCGTGGCGTAGAACGATCCGCGCGGGGTTCGCAACCGCTCGGACGACCAACGGCTCCGAGCCTCGCAACAGGAAGAGCGTTATCCGCCACGCCGGTCGACATGCGCGACCGACGAATGGCGCGAGACCGGGGGTAGGACCATGAAGTCCGCGAAGAAGCTCGAACAGCTCAGGGACACGCTTGCCGTCACAG
>DASWLB010000341.1:0-4840 GCA_036396315.1 Alphaproteobacteria bacterium | reverse complement strand
AGCGCAAGCTCGGCGTCCGAGATGTGGTCGCGGTCGTGGTCGTCGGTCGCCATGCCCTCGGTGCGCTCCGAGATCCACTTGATCGGCCGGCCGATCTTCTTCGACGCCCACAGCGCGAGCGCGTATTCGGGGAAATGGCCGCCCTTCATGCCGAAGCTGCCGCCGACCTCGCCGGACAGGACGCGCAGCTGGTTCTCCGGGATGTGGAACACGTTGCAGGCGATGTCGTGGCGCGTCGAGTGCGGGCGCTGCGTGCCGACATGCAGCGTGTAGCGGTCGTCGCGCGCATCGTACTCGCCGATGCAACCGCGCGGCTCCATCGTGGCCGCGGTGATGCGGTTGATCACGAGCCGCAGACGGGTGACATGGTGCGCCTTGGCGAAGGCGGCCTCGACCGCCGGCTTGTCGCCCAGCGGGTAGAAGAACGTCTCGTTGGAGGGACACCCCTCCCACAGCTGCGGCGCGCCCTCGGCGCCGACGCGGTCGGTCGCGATGAGCGACGGCAGCGCCTCGTATTCGACCGCGATGCGCTCGGCCGCGTCCTTGGCGAGGTCGACCGTCTCGGCGACGACGAACGCGACCGGATCGCCGACCAGCATGGCGCGCCCGTGCGCGAGCGCGGGGCGCGGCGGGGCGAACATGGGCTGGCCGTTCCTCTGGAACCGCGGCATCAAGGGCGAGAAATGGCCGAACTTCTCCGCCGCCCAGTCGGCGCCGGTGAGCACGGCGAGGATCCCCGGCATCTGCTGGGCCGCGCGCACGTCGATCGCGCGGATCTTGGCGTGGGCGTGCGGCGAGCGCAGCACGTAGGCGTGGCACTGGCGCGGCAGGGTGAAGTCGTCGATGTACTTGCCCCGGCCGGACAGCAGCCGCGGATCCTCGGTGCGCGGCACCGGCTGTCCCATCGCGAACTGACCCATCGCACCCTCCCGGAAACGGCTTGTTGCCCGCCATCATAGATTGAGCCGGCGCGGACTGTCACCCCGACGCTACGCCGCCCTCGGCCGCACCTGGCGTTCGATGTCGCGGCCGCATTCCACCTTCGCCTTTGTCAGGTCGTGCAGGGTCTGCAAATTCACCCAGAATTCGGGCGAGGTCCCGAAATACCGGGCTAGCCTGAGCGCCGTGTCGGGCGTGACCGAACGCTGGCCCTTCACGATCGCGCTCAGCCTGTTGGCGGGTACGTGCAAATCCATCGCCAGCGCATGAACGGACATGTCGAGAGGCTTGAGAAATTCTTCGACAAGAACCTCGCCCGGGTGGGTCGTGACGCGGCGGGGCAATTCGCGAGACATGGCAGGCATCATAGAGGGAGCGAACGACAACTGTCATCCCGTGCGCGGTGCAGCGCGTTGCGGTGCACCGCTGACACGGGGTCGGTTCGTCCTTCGCGATCCCGGGTTAGCAGCGCAGCATTTCATGCCGCGCAGCACCCGGGATGACGACAGTGCCGCAGGCTCAAACGATATCCGCAACCGCCTCGATCAAGGCGAAGGTCTCGGCGTCGAGCCGCCCGTCGATCTTCTTCGGCCGGTAGCGGCGCTGGAACGCGGCGAGCGCCGCTTCGGTCGCCGCGTCCGCTAGCCCGGTGGCCGCGGTCGCATAGCCGATGCGGGCGAGGCGGTGCTGCGCTTCGGACAGCATCACCCGCTCGTCGCCGTAGGGTCCGGTGTCGAGCGGCGCCGCGACCGCGGAGCGCCGCGGCCAGCGCCCGATGCCCGCCTGGGCGAGCGCCCGCCAGTCGAACAGCTCGCCCGGGTCCTGCTTGCGCAACGGCGCCACGTCGGAATGCCCGACCACGTTGCCGGGCGGAATCGCATGGCGCGCGAGGATGTCCTTGGCGAGGCGGACGAGCGCCTCCATCTGCGGTTTGGGAAAGGGGCGGTAGCCGAACTCGTGGCCGGGATTGACCAGCTCGATGCCGATCGAGCGGCCGTTCACGTCGGTCTCGCCGCGCCAGGCGGCGACGCCGGCGTGCCAGGCGCGCATCGCCTCGTCGACCAGGCGGTACACCGTGCCGTCCTCGTCGATCACGTAATGTGCGCTCACCTGGGCCGCGGGATCGCAAAGCCGGTCGAGCGCGGCTTCCGCGGTTTCCATGCCGGTGTAGTGGATCACCAGCATGTCCACGGGCGCGCCCATGGGGCGCGGGCCGCAATTGGGCGACGGGCGTTCGACGAGACCGAGGCCGGTCATGGCCCGGCCCCGCCGGTCACGGAATGTCGGGAAGCTCGGCTAGGCGGCGCGCCGGCCGATCGGGATCGGGGCCGGGTTGCGCCGCGGCTCGGGCTCGCGATAGGCCATCGCGACGTGCTTGGCGCAGTAGGAGAAGCCCTCCGCGGATTTTTCGCCGCAGAAGTGGAACTCCTTGGTCGACGGGTCGCCGAACGGCCACTGGCACGACTTGAACGGCGAGGCATCGCCCGAGCGGAAGAGCGACAGGATGTGACGGGCCGAAGACATTTTGTGGCAGGTCCTATTGTTGATGCTGCAACGCAAAAACCATATTGCATTGCGGTAGCGCCGTCAAGGGACCTTGCGAGCCCCCTGTCACGAAACGGAAATCTTTGAAATTGCATAATTTTTGGGCAACCGGGCCGTCGTCCGGCGTTGCTGCGCCGCGGCGTGCGAATCACCTCGCAACCCTCACGCGATGCCGCGCTGTTTGCAGATCCGGTCATAGGCGGCATTGATCGTGGCGAGCTTGTCGTTGGCGAGCCGGACGAATTCCGCCGGCAGGCCTTGCGCGGTCAGCCGGTCGGGATGGTTCTCGCGCACCAGCCGGCGCCAGGCGGTGCGCAACGCGTCGTTCGAGGCATCGTGCGGCACCCCGAGAATGAGGTACGGATCGGCGCTGTCCGCCCCCAGGTGGCCGGCGCTGATGCGTTGGAACGCCGTCTCGTCGAAGCCGAAGATTTGGGCGACCTCGCGCAGGAACGCGATCTCATCGGGGTGGGCGACGCGGTCCGCCTTGGCGATGTGGAACAGCCCGTCGAGCAGTTCCTCGAGCACCGCCGGGTTGTCCCGGAACAGCTGCGCCACCTGGCGCGCGTAGGGCTCGAAGCCGCGCGAATCGCGCCGCGCGAGGTCGAACAGCCGGGCGACGTGGGATTCCTCCTCGGGCGGCACGTGGAACACCTCGCGGAACGCGCGGATCTCGTCCCGCGTCACCCGCCCGTCGGCCTTGGCGATCTTGGCGCCGAGCGCGATCACCGCGGCGGCGAAGGCGCCCTGGCGCGCGAGATCGGGGTCGGCCGGCGCCTCGCTCATCCGGTCGACCGCATGACCGGCCGCGGCCCCGATCAGCGCGCCGAGCGGACCGCCGAGCGCGAAACCGGCCGCTCCGCCGATGATTTTGCCCCAGATTGCCATGCGGCGTCCGCGCCGTTCTCCGCCGCGGCCGCGCGCGACCGCCCTGTGCCGCCGAAGCTAACACGGAGGTCGCGCCCCAACAACGCGGCGCGCGGCGCGGCCCGGCGTGCGACCAACTCGTGATGGGCCCGCCGTGGCGGCATGCCTATAGTTGCGCATGTCGATCCGGCATGCGACCGATATCAGGGCCATGATCGCCGTCGCCGCGATGCTTGCGGTTGTCGCGACCGCGATGGCGGTCGCCCAGGCGCCGGCGCCCAGCGCGGCGCAACGCCTTCTCGACGCCGCCGCGCCCGGGTCCTCCGTCACCGTTCCGCCCGGCACCTATCCCGGCGGGCTCCGCATCGCCAAGCCGCTGACCGTGAATCTCAAGGGCGTGACGCTCACCGGCATCGTCGACCGCAAGGGCGTCATCCTGGTCGATAACACGCCCGGGCCCGTGACGATCGAGGAGTTCGAAACCACCCTCGCTCCCAACGCACACGGCAACATCGCCGGGCTGCGCGTCCAGGGCGGCGGCGACGTCACGTTGCGGCGTTCGCGCATCGCCTTCGCCGAGATGGGGATCCTCACGGGCAACGAAGGCACCGGCAAGCTCACCGTCGAGGAGTCCGTCATCGAGGAGATCGGCGGCGGTAGCCTGTCGCACGGCATCTATTTCGGCGTCGGCGACACGCTGGTCGTGCGCGACACGATCGTGCGGCGGGGCCGGCGCCATGGCCACCTGATCAAGTCGCGCGCGAGGAAGACCGTGATCGATCGCGTGCAGGCGCTCGCGCTCGACGGCAACTCGTCGCGCGAGCTGGAATTTCCCTGCGGCGGCGACATCGCCGTGACCGGCTCGGTGGTGCAGAAGGGCCCGGACTCGGACAACGCGGAATCGATCGCCGTGAACGTCGAATCCGCCAAGGCGCTGGGCAACGCGGGCAACTGCGGCGCGAACGACGGCCAGGCGACGCGCTTCGCATTCAAGGGCAATTGGTTGATCTTCGACCGCGCCGGCAAGCCGCCCGAGCGCCAGCACGCGGCCGGCGCCAACGAGTTCGGCAAATGGCGGGCGCTGCCGCCCGATACGCCGATCGAGGTCTCGGGCAACCGCATCGTCGGGCTGAAATCGTGGGGCGAATTTCCCAACCTGTCCGCCGCGAACAAGATGTACGCCGACCGTGCCGCGGCCGGCCTCGAGCCGGGCGAAATTCCGCGCCTCCCGTAGGCACCACGCAGCGATTGCGCTATCAACGGCGCGACCGACGGCGGAGAACGGGATGGCAGGGCCGGCGCATCGCGCCTCAGACGACACGACGCCCGCGCGTGCCGCGAACGGCATGGTCGCGGCCTCGCATCGCCTGGCGAGCGAGGCGGGCGTCGCCGTGCTCGCCAAGGGCGGCAGCGCGGTCGATGCCGCGATCGCGGCGAACGCCGTGCTCTGCGTCGCCTATCCGCACATGTGCGGCCTCGGCGGCGACGG
>DASWLB010000340.1:0-8069 GCA_036396315.1 Alphaproteobacteria bacterium | reverse complement strand
ACCATGCAGCAGGGCGGCGGCATCGGCTACGACTTCTCGACCTTGCGGCCCAAGGGGGCGCGCGTGCACGGGGTGGGGGCGGATGCGTCCGGCCCGATCTCGTTCATGGAGGTGTGGGACGCGATGTGCCGCACCATCATGAGCGCCGGCTATCGCCGCGGCGCCATGATGGCGACCATGCGCTGCGACCATCCCGACATCGAAGCCTTCGTCGAGGCGAAGCGCGAGACCGGCAGGCTCACCATGTTCAACCTGTCGGTGCTGGCGACCGATGCGTTCATGACGGCGGTGAAGGAGGACGGGTCGTGGGACCTGGTCTTCGCCGGCACCTGCTACAAGACCGTGCGGGCGCGCGATCTGTGGGACAGGATCATGCGCGCGACCTACGGCTACGCCGAGCCGGGCGTGATCTTCATCGACCGCGTCAACCGCCGCAACAACCTCGCCTACGCCGAGACCATCGCCGCGACCAACCCGTGCGGAGAGCAACCACTTCCGCCTTACGGCGCGTGCCTGTTGGGCTCGATCAACCTGCCGCGCCTGGTGCGCGAGCCGTTCACGGCGGACGCCCGGCTGGATGAGGAATCGCTTGCGGCGCTCGTGCCGGTCGCGGTGCGCATGATGGACAACGTGACCGACGTCTCGCGCTTCCCGCTCGAGGCGCAGAAGCGCGAGGCGATGGCGAAGCGCCGCATCGGGTTGGGCGTCACGGGCTTGGCCGATGCGCTCATCATGTGCCGCGCACGCTACGGCTCGGAGCGGGCGGTGGCCCTCACCGAATCCTGGATGCGGCTGATCCGCCGCCACGCCTACCTCGCCTCCGCCGCGCTCGCCGCGGAGAAGGGCGCCTTCCCGCTCTACGACCGCCAGCCCTACCTTGCGGGCGAGAACGTCGCCGAGCTCGAGGCGGACGTGCAGGACGCGATCGCCACGAACGGCATCCGCAATTCGTGCCTCACCTCGATCGCGCCCACCGGCACCATCTCGCTCTTGGCCGACAACGTCTCCTCGGGCATCGAGCCGGTGTTCAGCTACGCCTATACCCGCAGCTTGCTGATGCCGGACGGGTCGCGCCGCGAGGAGGAGGTGTCGGACCACGCCTACCGGCTCTATCGCCGCACCTTCGGCGAGGCGGCGCGCCTGCCCGACTATTTCGTCGACGCGCAGCATTTGGCGCCGTCCGACCACGTGGTGATGCAGGCGGCGGTGCAGAAATACATCGATTCCTCGATCTCCAAGACGATCAACGTGCCGGCCGACCTGCCGTTCGACGCGTTCAAGGACGTCTACACGAGCGCCTACGAGCTCGGCTGCAAGGGCTGCACCACCTACCGGCCGAGCGAGGTGCGCGGCGCCGTGCTCTCGGTCAAGGCCGCGAAGGAGGAGGCGCAGGCCGAGCTTCCGTTCGAGGCGCCGCCGCCGAAGCCGAAGGACACCTACGAGGCGGGCGGCGTCGTCTACATGACGCAGCCCTTGTCGCGGCCGGAGGAGCTGCCCGGGCGCACCTACAAGATCAAGTGGCCCGAATCCGAGCACGCCATGTACATCACCCTCAACGACATCGTGCAGGACGGGCGGCGCCGGCCGTTCGAGGTGTTCATCAACTCGAAGAACATGGAGTCCTTCGCCTGGACGGTCGCGCTCACCCGCATGATCTCGGCCGTGTTCCGCCGCGGCGGCGACGTATCGTTCGTCGTGGACGAGCTGAAGGCCGTGTTCGACCCGCGCGGCGGCCAGTGGATGGAGGGTAAGTACGTGCCCTCGCTCCTCGCCGCAATCGGCGAGGTGATCGAGCGCCACATGATCGAGATCGGCTTCCTGCAGAAGCCCGCGCACTCAGGCGAGCCCGCGGCGCTTTCGGACCGCAAGGTGGTCGGGCTCGAGCACGCGCCGATGCGCCAGTGCCCCAAGTGCGGCGCGGCCGCGCTCGTGCGCCAGGAAGGGTGCGACACCTGCACGAGCTGCGATTACTCGAAGTGCGGGTGAGCATCGTAACTGGCTCGTGACGTAGGGGCGGGTCTCAGACCCGCCCCTACAATGTGGTCCTCATGGTGAGGAGCGGTGCGCAGCACCGCGTCCCGAACCATGAGGGATAGGCGGCGTTTGGTGTCCTCAATGACGGCAAATATCCGCCGTCACGATCGAGACAGCGCCCAAGAATCCGATTGACGATCGGCGAAGGGCCAAGTCAAGCTGAGCGACCAACACCCGGGGAATGCCGGGGAACAAGCGCGCCCCGTTTGCAAGGCGCCGCGTCAAGGAGGATGCGACGGTCAGAGGGACCGCGCGCCGCGATCGAACGTTCCGAAGGAGGACTTCACATGTTGAATCGACGCTCGGGCCATCTGTTCCCGGTCGCGCTCGCCGCGTTCGGGGTGGTGTTCGCCGCCTCGGCGCTCACCCCGGCGGAGGCGCAGCGCAAGTCGCTGCGTTGGGCCACGTCCAACACCGGCTCGTACGGCTACAAGGTCGCGGCCTCGATGTCGACCATCCTCGAGCAGGCGCTGGGCGGCGAATACACGGTCACGGTGCAGCCATTCCCGTCCACCACCGGCGCCATGAAGGCGACGATGGAGGGCACCGCCGAGATCGGCTACACGGCGGACGTGGGCATGCGGCAAGTCTATGACGCGACCGGCGCCTTCAAGGGGTTCAACGCCACCAAGGGGCGGCTCGTCCACACCTGGTACGCCTACCCGATGGAAAGCTTCATGGCGGCGCCGGCCAAGACGGCCGCCCAGTTCAAATGCTGGGGCGACTTCTCGGGCAAGCCGGTGTTCTTCACCTCCGCCGGGTTCATGAATTGGCTCAACTGGCAGCGCATCTACAAGGCGCTCGGCTACGACTTCAAGCATGTCGAGATCGACCCCTCGACGCAGACCGACGCGATGACCGGCGGCACCATCGCCGGCGCGGGCGCCTACACCACGGCCACGCGCTCGCTCGCCTCCTATTGGCGCGAGACCGAGCTCCGCACCGACTTCAAGGTGGTCAACCCGTGTCCCGCGGAGGTCAGCAAGCTCACCGCGGCCGGGCTCAAGCCGGTCGAGTTCGCGCCGAAGCCGGCGTTCAGCAAGGACGTCGGCGTGTCCTCGATCATGGGCGTGCGGATCTACTTCGCCTACAACGTGCGGTCGGACCTCGACGCCGACGTCGTGTACAAGATGGTCAACGCGTTCTACCAGAACCGGGAAAAGCTCGCGCAGGGCGATCCGGGCTTCACGCCCATGGCGAAGGACTTCGTCGGCATGCAGGTGGGCGGCATCGCCGGCAATCCGGACATTCCGGTGCATGCGGGACTTGCGAAGTTCTTGAAAGAGCACAACGCGTGGAAGGATGCGTGGAAGGTGGCGTCGAAGTAGGCGCCATCCGCTAGATGCCGCGGCGGCCGGGCGACCGGTCGCCGCGGTGCGTTTGCGACGCCTGGGCCAAAACCGGGCGCGAATGGGGGGGACGCAATGGCCGGCAAGCTCAAGGCCCTGGCGAGCCTGAGGAACGCGAACCTCCTCGTCTCGCTCGTCCTGTTCGTCTGGCTGGTCTGGTACTTCTACACGGGGTTCGGCGGGCCGCGCGAGCTTGTCACCCACCTCCTGCCGATCGCGCTCGTCGTCCACATCCTCATCCAGTGCCGGCAGGGCGGGCTGTACAAGGAGCTGCCGCGCGCCCTCGGTGGCGCGCTCGCAATCCTCTACATCCTCATCTGCGCCTACGCGTTCTACTACTTCTTCATCAATTACGAAGACATCGCGATCTACCGCCAGGGGTCCTACACCACCGAGGACTTCATCGTCGGGCTGCTCGTCTTCCTCCTGGTGATGGAGCTGTCGCGGCTCGCGCACCCGGTGCTGTTCTGGGTCAACGTCGTGCTCGTCGCCTACACGTTGTGGGGATACCTGAGCCCGATCGACTTCTTCTGGCACCCCGGCACGAGCTTCTACCGCGTCATCACCTCCTCGACCGTCGAACTCGCGACTGGCGTGTACGGCCTCTACGCCCAGCTCGCGCTCACGATGATCGCCGCCTTCCTCTTGATCGCCGCCGTCGCCAACGGGTTCGACGCGCAGAACGCCTTGGTGCAATTCATGCGCCGGCTCGCCGGCGGCACGCGCGCCATGGTGCCGCAGACCGCGGTGCTCGCGTCCCTCTCGATCGGCATGGTGAGCGGCTCGGGCGCGGCCAACGCGGCGGTCGTCGGGTCCTTCACCATCCCCTTGATGAAGCGCTACGGCTTCCCCGGCGCCTTCGCCGGCGCGGTCGAGACCGCGGCCTCGATGGGCGGGCTCATCATGCCGCCCCTGATGGCGGCGGCGGGCTTCCTGATGGCGGAATTCCTCGGCGTTCCCTACTGGGAGGTGGTGATCCGCGCCTTCGCGCTCGCCGCCATCTATTACGGCTCGCTCGCGCTCGCGGTCTATCTGTTGAGCGTCCGGCTGATGCCGAACGAGCGGATCGAGGCGGTGCGCGTGCCCGGCTACGCCCAAGTGCGGACCGCGATCTTCTTCGGCGCCGTCGTGACCCTCTGCATCCTCATGGGCGGCTTCGGGCTCGGCGCCCTGCGCGCGGCGCTGTACACGGCGATCGCGCTGTTCTGCGTGCTCCTTTGCAACTTCCTGCTCTTCAAGTACGCGCTGAAGAATCCGGAGGTGGCCGAGGATTCGCTGTGGGAGCGCGTCCGCATCTTCATCGAGACGCATGCGGAGATGACGTCCTACCTCGTGCTGTTGATGGCCACCCTCGGCATCATGATCGGGCTGTTCACGGTGACCGGGTTCATCCTGCGCATGGGCACGATCCTCTTGCAGCTTGGCGAATTCCACGTGATCGCCACCATCCTCGCCGCCTGGGTGTTCGGCTGGCTGGTCGGCGCCGGCCTGCCGCCGACCGCGACCTACATCATCCTCGCCGTCATCATCGTGAAGCCGCTGCAGGAGATCGGCGTCGATCCCTGGGTCGCCCACTTCTTCTGCTTCCTCATCGCCGTGTGGGGCGAGTTGTCGCCGCCCACCTCGCTCGCCGCCGCCGTCGCCGCGCGCATCGCCGAGGCGTCCTTCATGCGCACCATGTTCGAGGCGCTGAAGCTCTGCATCCCGATCACCTTCATGTCGTTCGCCATCTTCGTGCGCGAGGACGTGGTGGTGAATCCCGGCTGGCCGCAGATCGCCGACACGCTGATCATTCTGATCGGCATCTGCGGCGTGACCTTCGCGATGTTCGGCCGGTTTTTCGAGACCGCGTCGTGGAACGGCGCCAGCCGCGTCGGGCTCGCCGCGCTATCCTGCGTCGTGGTCCTGCATCCCGACGATCGCCTCGCGCTCGGGGCGGCGTTCGTCGTGCTGGTGCTGACCGCGATCGGCATCTGGCGCCACCGGATCGTCGGCGCCCCGCCGTCCATTGCCGCCGTGCCGCTGCCGGCGAAGTGACGCGGCCGGCCGGACCGACCCGCCCCTCCTCATCCTTCGAGACGCGTCCTTCGGACGCTCCTCAGGATGAGGAAGAATAAAAGAACCTCCTCATCCTGAGGAGGCCGCGAAGCGGCCGTCTCGAAGGATGAGGTCGCCGCCGTGCTCGATTACGGCCTGACCTCGACGTAATCGACGACGCGCTTGACGCCTGAGACCTCGCGCGCCGTGGCGATCGCCTTCGCCTTCTCCTCGCCCGATCGCGCGCGGCCGATGAGATAGACGGCGGCGAACGAATCGACGGCGACGCGGTAGTTCACGTCGGCGATGCCGCGCGTGCCGATTAGGTTGGCGCCGACCTTGGTGTCGAGTGCGAGCGCGTCGGCCCAGCCGAGCAGCTCGGCCGAACGCCGGTTCTGCTCCGCTTCGCTCATGGTCGCGACGTGCCAGTAGAGCCGCTTCACCCCGCGCACCCCCTCGACCTGGCGCTTGAACCGGTCGTAGAGCGCCGCATCGTCGAAGATGCCGGTGACCAGGAGCCGCTGCTCGTAGATCTCGGTCGAGGCCTTGATCGTGCGTTGGTCGGCCATGATGCGGTTGACCTCGAGCACGATGCGATTGTCCTCTACGATGTCGGACGACGACCGCGCCTCGATCGCCCGTTCGGCGACGGTGATGGGCGAGGCGCAGCCGCCGAGCGAAGCGGCCGCGGCGGCGAAAACGGTTACGGCGAGACGGTTCATGGGTCCTCCCGAGGGTCGGCCCGGGCGGTGCCTATTCGGCCGCGACCGGGTTCTTGAGCACGCCGATACTTTCGATTTCGAGCTCGAGCGCGTCGCCCGCCTTCATCCACGCGCCCGATTTGCGCGCGATGATGGTGCCGCCCGGGCTTCCCGTCGCGATCAGGTCGCCCGGCTCGATCCAGGTGAACTTCGAGACGTGCGCGATCACGTACCTGATGTCGAAGATCATGTCGCCGGTCGAGCCGTCCTGCATCGTCGTCCCGTTGAGACGCGTCACGAGGTGCAGCCGCATCGGGTCGGCGATCTCGTCCCAGGTCGCCATCCACGGCCCGATCGAGCCCGAATGGTAGAAGTTCTTGCCCGGCGTGTTCTGCGTGCCGTAGCCCTGCCAGTCGCGCACGCTGCCCTCGTTGAGGCAGGTGTAGCCGGCGATGTGGTCGTAGGCGCGCTCGGGCGCGACGTGGCGGCCGCGCCTGCCGATCACCACCGCCAGCTCGCCCTCGAAGTCGAGCTGGTCGGACGCCCTGGGCTTGAGGATCTGTGCGCCGTGCGGAACGAAGCTCGAGATCCAGCGCGGGAAGATCGAGGGGTATTTCGGCCCCTGCGCCATCTCCTGCACTTCGTGGTATTCGCGATAGTTGCGCCCGACGCAGAAGATCTTGTCGGGGTTGGGGATGGGCAGGTCGTATTCGACCTCGTCGAGCGCCACGTCCGCCCCCGCGGTCTTCAGCGCGGCCTCGGCCTCCTTGAGCGCGTCCGCGGCGATCAGCGCCTTCACGTCCGCATACTTGCCGCCGAGCCTGCGGCCGAGATCGGCGATCGCGCCGTCCTTGACGGCGCCGAAGCCCGGCCGGTTGCGGTGGCGGAAACTGATCAACCTCAACGTGCGTCTCCTGTTCGTTGTGCACCGCGCGGCGCTCGGCCGGCATGATAGGGAAGCGCGCGCCCCGCCTCAACGATAGCGTCTCCCTCTCCTCCCCCTTGGGGAGGAGAGGGCCGGGGTGAGGTGGGGAACTCCGTGCCTCGCCCACCTCACCCGGCGCTTCGCGCCGGCCTCTCCTCCCTGAAGGGAGGAGAGGCTTTTGGCGCGATGTCACCGGCGCGCCTTCGCCAGTCGCTCGACCGCGTCGCGGAGCGCGTGGATGGTGGTGTCGGCGAGGCCGAGCTCGTCCAAGTGCCGCACCGTGTTGGCGAGGTAGGCGCGGTTCGGCCCGCGCGCGCCCTCGGACGCGACGATGCGCCGCGCCACCTCGTCGAACGGCAGCCGCCCGGTGTAGAGCGCGTGGCCGGGATCGACGACGAAGCTGTAGGCGAACATGCGTCCCTCCGCCGTCGCCACCCGCACGCGGCGCCAGAGATAGATGCCCTCGGGGATTTCGCGCCGCCGGAGATACACGACCACGTCGCGGCGCCGCGCGTGCGCGACGCGGAAGGCGAGCCCGCGGCACGATCCGCCGCGCACCAGCCCGAGCACGAGGCCCGGCCGCTCCGGCGTGCCGCGGTACTCCAACGAGGCGACGCAGAAGGCGCGGTGATAGCCGTGCAGCTGCGCGGCGCGCGTCTCCGAGGCCGCGAACCCCGGGTCCCACATGAGCGAGCCGTAGGCGAATATCCAGATGTCGCCCGGCTCGACGAGCTCGACGTCGCCGATCCGCTCGCTCATCGCTGCGTCCCGGCCCTACAGTGGCGCCATGCGAAACCGCGCGGGAGGACGAACATGGCGACGATGCGACGCGTGACCAGCCCCGAAGTGCCGGAGCCTACGCCCAAGACCTGGTCGAACTGCCGGGTGATGGGCAACCAGGTGTTCATCGCCGGCATGGTGGCGCGCGAGGCCAGCGGGCGGATCGGCGGCGGCGACAGCATGTACCAACAGGCGCGCATCGTGTTCGCCAAGATCGCGGCGCTGATGCGCGCCGCCGGCGGC
>DASWLB010000339.1:0-2494 GCA_036396315.1 Alphaproteobacteria bacterium | reverse complement strand
CGGAGTTCCGCCCATGACGACGCTCCTGTTCACCCACCCGAGCGGGATCGAGCACGACCCCGGGCCCGGTCACCCCGAGCGGCCGGAGCGGCTCCGCGCCGTGCTCAAGGCGTTGGGCGAGGAGGATTTCACGGGCCTTGTCCGGCGCGAGGCGCCGCGTGCCACGGTGGACCAGATCGTACGCGCCCACGACCGGGGCTACGTCGAGGCGCTGCTCGCCGCCGTGCCCGAGGAAGGCTGGGTCGGGATCGACCCCGACACCGTGATGTGCCCGGAATCGGGCGAGGCGGCGCTGCGCGCGGCCGGCGCCATCGTCGCCGCCGTCGATGCGGTCGTCGCGGGCGAGGCGGAGACGGCCTTCTGCGCGGTGCGCCCGCCCGGCCATCATGCCGAGGCCGGGCGCGGCATGGGGTTCTGCCTGTTCAACAACGTCGCCATCGGCGCGCTGCACGCGCGCGCGGCGCACGGCATCGGGCGGGTCGCCATCGTCGATTTCGACGTGCATCACGGCAACGGCACCCAGGCGATGTTCGAGGACGAGCCCGCGGTGCTGTTCGCCTCGACGCATCAATATCCGTTCTATCCCGGGACCGGCGCGGCTGACGAGCGCGGCTGCGGCAACGTGTTCAACGCGCCGCTCGCCGCCGGCTCGGGATCGAGCGAGTTTCGCGGCGCGATGGAGCGGCTGATCCTGCCGGCGCTCGCCGACTTCCGGCCGGAGCTGATCCTGGTATCTGCGGGGTTCGATGCCCATGCGCGCGATCCGCTCGCCATGCTCGAGCTCGGCGACGACGACTACGGCTGGGTCACGGATCGCATCCGCGAGATCGCGCAGGCCTCGAGCCAGGGCCGCATCGTCTCGACGCTCGAGGGCGGCTACGATCTGCAGGCGCTCGCGGCCGGCGTGACGCGCCACGTGCGCGGGCTGATGGCGTAGCGATTCCGCCCCGCGCCTTGCCCCGGCCGGCCGCCATCACTAGACTGCGCGCGAGGGCGATTGACATGGCCGAATCCGCTAAATCCGACGATATCGCCGCGATGTCCTTCGAGGACGCGCTCGCCGAGCTCGAGAAGATCGTGCGCCGGCTCGAGGACGGCAAGGCGAAGCTCGACGAGGCGATCGCCGCCTACGAGCGCGGCGCGCGGCTCAAGCGCCACTGCGAGAAAAAGCTCGACGAGGCCAAGGCCAAGGTCGACAAGATCGTGCTTGCCCCGGGCGGCGAAGTCCGGTCGGAGCCTGCGGACCGTGGCTGACGCGACGACCCTGCCCGCGGTCGAGGCCGCGATGGCCGAGACCGCCGCCGCGGTCGATGCGGTGCTCGACCGCGTCCTGCCGAGCGCCGCGGGCCCCGAGGCGCGGCTGTTCGAGGCGATGCGCTTTTCGACCCTCGGCGGCGGCAAGCGGCTTCGCCCGTTCCTGGTCGCGGCCGGCGCGCGGCTGTTCGACGTACCGCCCGCGCGCGCGGCGCGCGCCGGCGCGGCGGTCGAGCTGATCCACAGCTACTCGCTGATCCACGACGACCTGCCGGCGATGGACGATGACGATTTGCGGCGCGGCCGGCCGTCCTGTCACGTGCAGTTCGACGAGGCGACGGCGATCCTCGCCGGCGACGCGCTGCAGGCGCTCGCCTTCGAGGTGCTGGCCGATCCCGAGACCCATCCGGACGCGGCGGTGCGAAGCGCGCTGGTGCGCGGACTCGCCGCGGCGGCCGGCGGGCGGGGAATGGCGGGCGGGCAGATGATCGACCTCGCCGCCGAGGGGACCTCGCCCGGCATCGCGCTGGTTTCGCGCATGCACGCGATGAAGACCGGCGCCATCATCGGCTTCGCCTGCGAGGCGGGCGCCATACTCGGGAAGGCGGCCGAGCCCCAGCGCCGGGCGCTTGGCGAGTACGCGAAGGAGTTGGGGCTTGCCTTTCAGATCGCCGACGATCTCCTTGACGCGGAAGGAAAATCGGACGATATCGGCAAGACGGCGGGCAAGGACGCCGCCGCGGGGAAGGCGACGTTCGTATCGGTTCTGGGGTTGCCGGGGGCACGCGCGCGGGCTAACCAGCATGCGCGTGGCGCGGTCGAGCGGCTCGCTGAGTTCGATGCGCGGGCCGACCTGCTGCGCGCCGTCGCGCGCTTCGTGGTGGACCGGCGCTCATAGGGAGAGGCCATTGCCGTCCGAGTCCAAGACACCGCTGCTCGACCGGGTCAACGAGCCCAAGGACCTGAAGGGGCTGACCCCCGCCGAGCTGCACCAGCTTGCCGACGAGCTGCGCCAGGAGACCATCGACGCCGTGTCGAACACCGGCGGCCATCTCGGCGCCGGCCTCGGCGTGGTCGAGCTCACCGTCGTGCTGCACCATTTGTTCGACACGCCCGAGGACATCCTGATCTGGGACGTGGGCCACCAGGCCTACCCGCACAAGATCCTGACCGGGCGGCGCGACCGCATCCGCACCTTGCGCCAGGGCGGCGGGTTGTCGGGCTTCACCAAGCGCACGGA
>DASWLB010000338.1:0-1807 GCA_036396315.1 Alphaproteobacteria bacterium | reverse complement strand
GCTTCGCCGGCAGGTTGACCCAGAGCTGGAAGCCCCACATCAGCCCGTTCTCCTGCTCCGGCATCTCGGAATGGACGATGCCGCGCCCGGCGGTCATCCATTGCGCGCTGCCCGGGCGCAGGAGCCCGACATTGCCGCGGTTGTCGCGGTGGCGCATGCGGCCGGCCAGCATGTAGGTGACGGTCTCGAAGCCGCGGTGCGGATGATCCGGGAAGCCTGCGATGTAGTCCGAGGCGTCGTCGGAGCGGAACTCGTCGAGTAGCAGGAACGGATCGAGCTCCGGCAGTGCCGGGCCGCCGATCACGCGGTTGAGGCGGACGCCCGCGCCGTCGCTGGTCGCAGTGCCGCGCACGATGCGCGCGACCTCGCGGATCTGCGAGTCTACTTTCGCCGCGTCGCTGTCCATCGCGTCCTCCCGCCTCAGCCGCCGTTGCGCGCCGAAGCGAGCGCGCGCCACACCTTCTCCGGCGTGCACGGCATCTGGAGATACGAAGCGCCTTCGCGCGCGAGCGCGTCGTTGATCGCGTTCATCACCGCGGGCAGCGCGCCGACCGTGCCGGCCTCGCCCGCGCCCTTGACGCCGAGCGGGTTGGTCTTGGTCGGCACCTCGTTCGATGCGATCTTTATCGCGCACAGATCGTCGGCGCGCGGCATGCCGTAATCCATGAACGAGCCGGTGAGCAGCTGGCCCGAGCGATCGTCGTAGCGCATGTCCTCGATGAGCGCCTGGCCCGCCCCCTGGGCGATGCCGCCATGCACCTGGCCGTGCACGAGGAGCGGGTTGATCACCCGCCCCACATCGTCGACCACCGAATAGCGCACGATCTCGACCTGCCCCGTCGCCGCGTCGAGCTCGACCTCGCAGATGTGGCAGCCGTTGGGATAGGTCGCGGGCGTCGCCGACGTGCCGGTCTCGTACAGGCCGGGCTCCATGCCGCGCGGGATGCGCTGCGGCACGAACGAGGCGCGCGCGACATCGAGGAGGGCGACCGAGCGGTCGGTGCCGGCCACCGTGAACTTGCCCTTGTCGAAGGCGATGTCGGTCTCGGCCGCCTCCAGCATGTGGGCGGCGATCCTGGTCGCTTTGGCGACGATCTTCCGCGCCGCGATGTCGATCGCGAAGCTCGCGGAGGCGGCCGAGCGCGAGCCGAACGTGCCGGTGCCGGTGATCACCTCGTCGGTGTCGCCGTAGCGGTAGCGGATCAGGTTCGCATCGATCCCGAGCTTGTCCGACAGCACCTGTTTGAAGGTGGTGCCGTGGCCCTGGCCGTGGTCGTGCGCGCCGGTGAGGAGGGTGACGGCGCCGGTCATGTCGAAGCGGATTTCGGCCGCCTCGAGCATGCCGCCCGCGGTCTGCTCGATGGTGTTGGTGACGGCGATGCCGCGCAACTTGCCGCGGCGGCGCGACTCGGCGAGGCGCTGGGCGAACCCGGCATGGTCGGCGAGCTTGAGGCAATCGTCGAGGTTGCGCAGGAAATCGCCCGAATCGTAGGTGAAGGTCAGGCCCGTCTTGTAGGGCATCTCGATGCGCGGAATGGTGTTGATGCGGCGCAGCTCGACCGGGTCCATCCCCATCTCGCGCGCGGCGAGGTCGACCATGGTCTCGATCACGTAGGCGGCTTCCGGCCGCCCGGCGCCGCGGTAGTGCGCGGTGAGCATGGTGTTGGTGATGACGCCCGCGACCTCGCAGTAGAGCGCGGGGGTCGTGTAGGTGCCGGCGAGGCTGCCCAAGTTCGAGATGGTCGGCGCCGAGTTGCGGTCGGTGTTGTTGTAGGCGCCGAGCGCGGCGAGCGTGCGCGTCCTGAGC
>DASWLB010000337.1:0-2324 GCA_036396315.1 Alphaproteobacteria bacterium | reverse complement strand
CTGATCCCCCTCGACCGTGTAGAGGACCACGAATGGCGTGCCGGACACGACCAACTCGCGCGTATCCCGGCGCCGTCCGGGTCGACCCATACCAGGAAAGTCCTCAAGTCTCTCGACGGCGGCGAAGATCGCTCTCGACATGCGCTCGGCGGCAGTCGGATTGTCCTCCGCGATATAGGCCTTGATTGCTTCGAGATGCCGACCCGCGCGATCGGTCCAAACGACCCTCATTTCGGTCGTTCAAGTTCCTTGTCGGTACCCCAGCTCTCGACCCACGCCTTGACCTTCTCGTGCGGGATGGTTCGGCCTTCCTCGAGGTCCCTTAACCCGGCCTCGATCTCCTGCATCTGCCACGCCTGCAGCTCGAGATAGGAGTCGAGCGCCTGTTGCAGGAGCCAGGAGCGCGGCCGGTCGGTCGCCTCGGCCAGCCGATCGAGCTGCTCGGCCTTCTCGGCCCGAACGCGGAAGGAAAGGGGGACACTGTCGCGCATAGTCGCCTCTGAATGCAAAGAGTATAATGTATGCAAAGTAGACTTCATCTACAACGGGGTCAAGCTGCAAGAATCGGCAGTTTTCCGAGTGCCTTCTCGACCCAGGCGGCCCATGAGAGCAGCCGCCCATCATCTCCTTCCCGTCCAACCAATTGGATGCCGACCGGGAGGCCGTTCGGTCCGGTGGCGGCCGGCAGGTTGAGCGCGGGCCCGTACATCCAGGTCCAGAACGCGTTGAAGGCGCCCGGCGTCGCCATCGGCGCGGCGACCGGCGGCGCCTCGCCGTCGGCCGACGGAGTGAGAAGCAGGTCGTAGCCGTCGAACAGGGTCGCGTAGCGCGTGCGATAGGCGGCGCCCTCTGCCTTGGCCGCCGCGTACTCCTTCTCGGTCGTCGTGCGCGACGCGGCGAGCGAGTCGCGGATCCACGGGTTGAACGAAACCTCGCCATGGGCCAGCTCCGTGGCGAAGGAGCGTCGGTTCTCGACCGAGGAGAGCACGCGGAACGCCGCCATGACGGCGTCGAACCCGTCGGGCAGCGCCGCGTCCGACACCTTCGCGCCGGCGGCGGCGCAACGCTTGGCCGCCGTCTCGATCGCGGCGACGGTCTCGGGCAAAGCTTGGCTCCAGTGCGGGGTGCGGCAGACGCCGATCCGCGGCGGCGCCGATGCCGGGGCGATCGTCGAAGCCTCGCCCGTGAGCCCCGCCCGGAACAGCGCGATGTCGGCGAGCGAGCGGGCGAACAGCCCCAGCGTGTCGATGCCGGGCTTCAGGTGCCTTATGCCCGCGCGCGGCAGCCCGTCGAGGCTCGCCTTGAAGCCCCAAAGGCCGCAATAGGACGCGGGCCGGATGGTCGATCCGCCGGTCTGGGTGCCGAAGGAAAGCGGTACCATGACGTCGGCGACCGCGGCGGCGGAACCGCTCGACGAGACGCCGGGCGTGCGAGTCGTATCGTGCGGGTTGCGCACGCCGGCCGGCCACGGGCTCGCGAACTCGGTGGTCGCCGTCTTGCCGAGGATCACCGCGCCCGCCGCGCGCGCCGCGGCGACGCAAGCCGAATCCGCCACCGGCCGGTGGCCGCGATAGAGCACCGAGCCGTACTCGGTCGGGGTGTCGGCGACGTCGATCACGTCCTTGACGCCGACCGGCACGCCGTGCAGCGCTCCCCGCGACGGCGACCGGTCGCGCTCCCGCGCCTCGGCGAGGGCGCGGGCCGGATCGACGTGCGTCCAGGCGCGCAGCGTGCCGTCGCGCTCAGCGATGCGGTCGAGGCAGGCGCGGGTGAGCGCCTCGGAGGTGATCTCCTTCGCGGCGATCGCGCGCGCGGCTTCGGTTGCCGTGAGCTCGTTGAGCGCTGATCGTGTTTGCGTCGCCATGCTCGTGCCCCGCGCGGTACGTCGCCCTCATCCTTCGAGACGCGCCCTTCGGGGCGCTCCTCAGGATGAGGATTTTTATTCTTCCTCATGGTGAGGAGCGGTGCGCAGCACCGCGTCTCGAACCATGAGGATTGCAGCGCCGGCCCGCTCAGTGGAACTTGACGTATTCGAATTCGAACGGCTGACCGTTGATGCCGCGCGCCGGCGGCGCGATCCAGCCGGCGATCTTGCCCGGCTCGACGACGCCGCACATGAGCGAGCCGACGAAGGCGTGGTCGTCGGAGGTGGGCAGCCACGAGCCGACGCGGTGCGTCCACTCCGCCTCGGTAATCACCTTGCCGTCGGGCGAGATACGGATGTCGGGCGCGACGTTGGCGAACAGCCCGATGCGCCGGTTGAAGGCGCGGTGCGGCAGCGCGAATTCGCGCGGGATGCCCGCCGCCTTGATCACCTTGTTCCA
>DASWLB010000336.1:0-5482 GCA_036396315.1 Alphaproteobacteria bacterium | reverse complement strand
GCAAGCCGGCTGCCGTTGTCGGGCGGCAGCGCGCGCATGGCGGCGAAGGTCGGCGCCTTCGGGATGATCTCGTCGTTCTTGCCGTAGAGCAGCAGCACCGGGCGCGCGGCGCGCGGCGCATCGTCGTAGGCCCGGTCCATCAAATCGACGACGCCCCAGATCGCATCGACCCGCGTGCCCTTGATCACCAGCGGGTCCTGCGACAGGGCGCGCAGCATCTCCACGTTGTCGGACGGGCGGATCTTGAGCCCCTCCCCGGTCAGCTTCCACCACGGCACGGTGTGGGCGGCGAGCCACAGGGTCGCCTTGTAGAACACATTCATGCTCTCCCGTCCCCACACGGCGGGCGCGACCAGCACGGCGCCCGCCGCCGGAACAGGATCGGGACCGGCGACCGCGAGCATGGCGATGGCGCCGCCCATGCTTTCGCCCATGAGATAAAGCGGCGCGCCGGGATGCGCCGCGCCGATCGCGCGCGCGGCGTCGCGCGCATCGCCGACCAGCGATGCGGTGCCCGGCCACATCCCGCGGTTCGGCGCGGCGCCGAAGCCGCGCTGGTCGAACGCGTAGGTGGCGATGCCGCGGCCGGCGAGGAACCGGCCGGCGCCGTCGAACGCGTTGGAATAGTCGTTGATGCCGTGCAGCGCGAGCACCACGGCGCGGGGCGCGCCGTCCGGCCCCCAGCGCCTGAGCGGCAGGGTGACGCCGTCGCCCATGACGATGCCGCCCGCCTCGAGCCGGGGCGGCGCGACGCGGGGACCGGCGGGTTCGACGCGCGGCGCGCAGGCGGCCGCGAGCGCGGCGAGGAGGGCGAGGACGAGGAAGCGGAGCCGCTTCATGGCAGCGGCTTGGTGCGGACGCGGGCGACCGTCTCGGCCTGCGGGTCGGCGCCGAAGCGGGCCGGCGGCTCGGTCGGCCGGACCTCACCGCTGCCGTCCTCGCGCGTGAGCGCGAGGAACGTGTCCTCGAGGTCGGCCTCCTCCGTCGTCAGGTCGAGCACGGCGAGCCGCGCTTCGCCGACGGCGGCGAGGATCTCGTCGATGCGTGTCGCGCTCGGCCGGTAGCGGACGATGAGCCGGCGCGGCGCGGCAAGCTCCGCGTCGAAGCGGGCGAGCGCAGGCGGCACGGCGGCCAAGTCGGCGGCAAGGGTCAGCGCCAGCTCCTTGCGGTCGAGCCGGGCGGTGAGCCCGGGCGTCCCCTCGCAGGCGACCACCCGGCCGCGGTGGACGATCGCGATCGTGTCGCACAGCTCCTCCGCCTCCTCGAGGTAGTGGGTGGTGAGCACGATGGTGACGCCCTTGCGGTTCAACTCCCGCAGATAGGACCAGATCTGGTGGCGCAGCTCGACGTCGACGCCGGCGGTCGGCTCGTCGAGCACCACGACCGGCGGCGAATGGGCGAGCGCCTTGGCGACCAGCAGCCGTCGCCGCATGCCGCCCGACAGCGAACGCGCATAGGCGTCCGCCTTGTCGGCGAGGCCGAGCGCGCCGAGGATTTCCATGGTGCGCCGTTCGCGCTTGGGCACGCCGTAGAACCCCGCCATCATCTCCATCACCTCGCGCGGGGTGAAGAAGGCGTCGAGGTTGATCTCCTGCGGCACGACGCCGATCGCCGCGCGGGCGGCGCGCGGCGCCACGTCGATGTCGTTGCCCCACACGCACACAAGCCCCGCCGTCTTGACCACCAGGCCGGCGAGCACGTTGATCAGGGTGGACTTGCCCGCCCCGTTGGGACCCAAGAGCCCGAACATCGCGCCGCGCGGCACGGCGAGGTCGATGGCGTCGAGCGCGCGCACCGCGGCCGCGTTGCGCGTCGCGCGATAGACCTTGACGAGGCCTTGGACCTCGACGGCGAGAGCGGGCAGGTCGCTCACCACAGGCACGGGCACACGATTCGGAAAGGGACGCAGCGAACGCGGTTGCGCGCGCGCGGGCCTTGGGTATCATCCGGGCGTCCGCGCGGTCAACGCACACGCGCCGCGCCCGGACCGCCCGGAAACCCGTCAAGGAAGCCGCTTTGGCCACCGAAACCAAGGGACGCGGCGAGGCCCCGCCCCCGCCGCCCGAGACCATCGAGGTGGACGAGCTGGTCGTCGCCTGCGACGGCAACGGGCCGCTCGGCCATCCCAGGGTATTCCTCAGCCTGGCGGACGGGGCTGCCGTGTGCGGTTATTGCGACCGGCGCTTCGTGTTGAAGCCGGGCGCGAAGCCGCGCGGCGGGCATTAGGCCGGGCCACGCCCCGGCCGGACAGGAACGACCGATGGCCGAGGCCAAGACCGCGCGCAAGGCAAAGACGAAGCCTGACACGTCCGAGCAGGCGCCGGCGCCGCGCAAGCCGCGCGCCGACGGGAAGCCGGACCATGTGTTCCTGGTGGACGGGTCGGGCTACATCTTCCGCGCCTTCCACGCGCTGCCGCCGATGACGCGGCCCGACGGCACGCCGGTCAACGCGGTGTACGGCTTCACCCAGATGCTGCTGAAGCTGGTGGCCGATTCGGACGCGGAGTACCTCGCCGTCATCTTCGATTCGGCGCGGCGCAACTTCCGCAACGAGATCTTCGCCGACTACAAGGCGAACCGCGACGAGCCGCCCGACGAGCTCAAGCCCCAGTTCGGACTGATCCGCGAGGCGACGCGCGCCTTCAGCCTGCCCTCGGTCGAGAAGGAAGGATTCGAGGCCGACGATCTGATCGCGACCTACGCCCGGAAGGCGGCCGCCGAAGGCAAGGAGGTGATCATCGTCTCGTCCGACAAGGACCTCATGCAGCTCGTCGGGCCGCACGTGCGCATGCTGGACCCGATCAAGAACCGCATGATCGGACCGGACGAGGTGGCCGAGCGGTTCGGCGTGCCGCCGGACAAGGTGGTGGACGTCCAGGCGCTCGCCGGCGATTCGACCGACAACGTGCCGGGCGTGCCGGGCATCGGCGTCAAGACCGCTGCCGAGCTGATCAACACCTACGGCGATCTCGACACGCTGCTGGCGCGCGCCGGCGAGATCAAGCAGCCGAAGCGCCGCGAGACCTTGATGACCAACGCCGACAAGGCGCGCATGTCGCGCGAGCTGGTGCGGCTGCGCGACGACGTCGAGATGACGGAGACGCTCGAGGATTTCGCGCTCAAGGAGCCCGACCACGCGCGCATGCTCGCCTTCCTGCGCGAACAGAACTTCAAGTCGATCGTCGCGCGCATCGAGAGCCGGCTCGCCGAGGACGGCATCGTCGTGCACGAGCCGGAGACGGCGACGCCCGACGCCGGTGAGGCGGCCAAGGCGAACGCGCCGTCCTACGAGCTGGTGCAGGACGAGAAGGCGCTGGCGCGTTGGATCGAGGACGCCGCCAAGGCCGGATACGTCGCCGTCGATACCGAGACCACGTCGCTGGATGCGATGCGCGCCGAGCTGGTCGGGGTGTCGCTGTCGATCGTGCCGGGCAAGGCCTGCTACATCCCCGTCGGCCACGTCGCGCGGCGCGCCCAGGGCACGCTCGATTTCGGCGGCGACGGCGAGGCGGCCGGCAAGCCGCTTCCCGGCCAGATCGCGCGCGACCGCGCGCTCGCCGCCTTGAAGCCGATGCTCGAGGACCCGGGCATCCTCAAGATCGGCCACAACATCAAGTACGACATGCAGGTGTTCGCACGCTACCGCATCGCGGTCGCGCCGATCGACGACACGATGCTGTTGTCCTACGTGCTCGAGGGCGGCGCGCACGGGCACGGGCTCGACGAACTTGCCAAGCTCCATCTCGGCCACGCCAACATCACCTACGACGAAGTGACCGGCACCGGGCGCGACCGCATCAATTTCGCCGAGGTCGCGCTCGAGCGCGCGCGCGACTACGCCGCCGAGGACGCCGACGTGACCATGGCGCTGCACAATGTGCTGAAGCGCCGGCTGGTCGAGGAGCGCATGGTCACGGTGTACGAAACCATGGAGCGCCCGCTGGTGCCGGTGCTGGCGGCGATGGAGCGCGCCGGCGTCAAAGTCGACCGCACGGTGCTCGAGGAGCTGTCGCGCGACTTCGCGTCACGCATGGCCGAGCTCGAGAAGGAGATCCACCGCCTGGCCGGGCGCGAGTTCGCCGTCGGCTCGCCCAAGCAGCTGGGCGAGGTGCTGTTCGACGAGATGGGGCTTGCCGGCACGCGCAAGGGCAAGTCGGGCGCGATGTCGACCAGCGCCGACATCCTCGAGGATTTGGCCGCCCAGGGCCACGACCTGCCGGCCCGCGTGCTCGATTGGCGCCAGCTGCAGAAGCTCAAGAGCACCTATACCGACGCGCTGATCGCCGAGATCAACCCGGAGACCGGCAGGGTGCACACGAGCTATTCCCAGGCGGTGGCCTCGACCGGGCGGCTGTCGTCGAACGACCCCAACTTGCAGAACATCCCGGTGCGCACCGAGGAAGGGCGCAAGATCCGCCGCGCCTTCGTCGCCGAGAAGGGCTGGCGGTTCGTGTCGTGCGACTATTCGCAGATCGAGCTGCGCCTCTTGGCCCACGTCGCCGACATCAAGGAGCTGAAGGCCGCGTTCACGGACGGCAAGGACATCCACGCGATCACCGCTTCCGAGGTGTTCGGCGTGCCCGTCGCCGGCATGGACCGCGACGTGCGCGACCGCGCCAAGGCGATCAATTTCGGCATCATCTACGGCATCAGCCCGTTCGGCCTCGCCCGCCAGCTGCGCATCCCGCAGGGCGAGGCGAAGCGCCTGATCGATTCCTATTTCGAGCACTATCCGGGCATCCGCGACTACACCGAGCGCACCAAGGCGTTCGCGCGCAAGAACGGCTACGTCACGACGATGTTCGGGCGGCGCTGCTACACGCCCGGCATCAACGACAAGAACCGGGCGATGGCGAGCTTCTCGGAGCGCGCCGCGATCAACGCGCCGCTGCAGGGCGCCGCGGCCGACATCATCAAGCGCGCCATGGTGCGCATGGGGGACGCGATCGCGCACGCCGGGCTCAAGGCCCGCATGCTGCTGCAGGTGCACGACGAACTCGTGTTCGAGGCGCCTTCGGGCGAGGCGGAGAAGACCGCATCCGTCGCCAAGCGCGTCATGGAAGACGCCGCGCATCTGAGCGTGCCGCTGGTCGTGGACAGCGCCGCGGCGGACAACTGGGCGGACGCGCATTGAGGCGGCCGCGGCACCGCTCGGGCGAAACCCGTTAAATCCTCGATTTAAAGGCGATTTGAAAGATGCGACACCGGAGCGCTGGCGGCCCGGTCCGGGCTGTGGCATATTTATGAGAATGATTTGCAATATCAACCTTAACATGACCGCGACACGCAACGGATCGAAACGCCTCACGCCGCTCGTTTACCAACGCGCGCGCGAGCTTGTGGATTCCTACGGCGATTCCGCCGAGGAGGAAGCGCTGTACCGCGTGGCGCTGTGCCGGAGCGCGGGCGAGCTTGCCGCCCGCCAGTTCTGGTGCCGCGTCGCCCGCGCGGTGGAGCGGCTTCAGGGCGAGGCGATGGAGAT
>DASWLB010000335.1:0-6767 GCA_036396315.1 Alphaproteobacteria bacterium | reverse complement strand
GCGTCGTGAGCGTCACCCGGTCGCCGCCGCCCGGCAGGTTGACCAGCTGGAAGGCGACGTACTGCTCGAAATAGGTGTTCTCGGCCGACATGCCGTCGAGCGGCACGACGACCTTGTAGCCGCGATAGGCCGCGCCGCTCGCGGTGTAGAGCACGGCGCCGTGCGCCGCGGTGCCGACCACGATCACGGTCTGGATGCCCTTGCCCTTGAGGAACTTGTCGAGCTCGGCGTTGAGGAACTTGTCGGCGGGCGCGGTCAGCACCGGCTCGCCCGCCTTGGGCTCGAGCCCGGCCGCCACGTCGGCGACCGAGGAGTTGCGGACGATCGTGTGGGCGACGGTGACGCCCTTGGCGCGCGCCTCGTCGAGCAGCTTCTTCACCTTCGGAATCGAGGCGATGCAGCGCGGACGGCGCAGGGCGTTGCAGGTCTGCTTGACGAAGTCGAGCATGACGAGCGCGGTGGTGCGCGGATCGACCGTCACCGGCTTCAGCGCGGGGGCGGGCGGCGCCTTCACCTGCGACCACTCGTCGACGATCGAGTTCGCCGCGGCGGGCGGCGCGGCCAGAATCGCCGCGGCAAGCGCGGCGACGGAAAGCGCAAGGCGTTGGGTCATGATCGTTCCTCCCTGAAGCTCGTTTTGGCGAACAATATGTTCGGCCCGGGAGACTGACAAGTGAGCGCCGCGGCACCCTCATCCTTCGAGACGCTCGCTACGCTCGCTCCTCAGGATGAGGAGGTTCTTTCTGTTCCTCCTCATCCTGAGGAGCGGCCCGCAGGGCCGCGTCTCGAAGGATGAGGATCGGCTCGCCGACGCGAAGGCCGAGCGAAGCGGCCGCACTGCCGCGGTTGACGGCAATCTCGGCGAGCCCGTTCGAATTTGCGTACCAGAACGAAGCGCCTTCCTTCACGGCGGAGAAGGTTACCGCACGCGTGAGTTTTCGACCGCCCGCGACCAGCGTCGCATCGGGCGCCAGCACGGACGCGCGCAGCCCCGTCATCGCGTTGCCGAACCGGTCGACGTAGACGATCTCGGCGAGGTCGTCGGGCCAGGCGGGTTCGCGCGCGAAGCCCGCGGGACGGTCGCGGCACGCGACCTCGCGTCCGCTGGCGAGGCGCGCGGCGACCGGCGCGAACAGGTCGCGCCCGTGGAACGAGGTCGAGAGACGCTCGGGCCGCCAGGCGATCTCGCGCACCCGCGCCCGCCCCGCCCGCCGCAGCACGATCTCGAACAGCCCGTTGCCCGGCCCGACGAAGCGGCGCCCGTCGGCCTCGGCGATCACGGCCGGGCGCGTCCCGCCGACCTCGGGATCGACGACGGCGAGGAACACCGTATCGGCCTGGAAGTCGGAGACGAGCGCCGCGAGCAGATAGGCGCTGGCGCGCGGCGCGAAAGACGGCGCATCGTGCATCAGGTCGATCACGGGGACGCCCGGAGCCTCCGCGGCCAGCACCGATTTCATCTGGCCGACATAGGGGCCCGCGAGCCCGAAATCGGTGAACAGGACGATCATCGCGGCCTTGCCCGTGGCCGCGCCAGCCTATCGCGACCGCGACCAGGAGAAAACCGGCCGGCCCGGCGACGGCTCATCGACGTCGCGCCCGGCGACGAGCACGAGGCGCGGCCGGTGCGTATCGACGGTCGCAAAGAACGCGCCGACCAGCTCGGCCAGGTTCTGCGGCCCGCCGAAGCCGAGGAACTTGCCGTGCGCCGCCTCGGTCAGGATCCAGTCGGTCGTGCTGCGCTCGATCAGCCGGCGCGGCGCGACGACGGCGCCGCGGTCGGTCGCCGAGAGATCGATCGCGAGCTTCCAGGCGGGATCGTCGAGCGCCTCGATGGCGATCGCCTCGCCCGCCGGCTTGCCGGACCGCCGGTGGCGGTCGTACCAATCCTGCAGCCGCGCGATGAGCGCCACGCACTCCGACCCGAACTTCATGGTGCGCCGCCCGGTCCGCCTCAGCCGTTCACGGCGTCCTGGACCTTGAGGCCCTTGTCGGCGAACACGCGGTTCCGCCCGCCCGCCTTGGCGGTGTAGAGCGCGCGGTCGGCGCGCTCGATCAGCTCCTCCGGCCCCTCGCCGGCGACGAGCGCGGCGACGCCGAGCGACAGCGTGATCTGGCCGATCGGCTGGTTGGTGCCCTTGCGCACGATCTTCTTCTGCTCGACCGTGCGGCGGATGAACTCGGCGACCGCGGCCGCGCCCATCACGTTGGTCTGCGGCAGGATGACGACGAATTCCTCGCCGCCGTAGCGCGCGACCACGTCCTGGCCCTTGACGCATTGGACGAGCGTCTGGGCGACGAGGCGCAGCACCTGGTCGCCCACCTGGTGGCCGAAATTGTCGTTGAAGCTCTTGAAGTGGTCGAGGTCGCACAGGACCATGCCGACCGGATCGGACGTCTCCTCCGACCGCCTGATGTGCTCGCGGATCGCGCGATCGAACGCCTTGCGGTTGAACACGCCGGTCAGGGGATCGGTCATCGCGTCGCGGCGCGCGTCCTCGAGCCTTCCCTTGAGGCTCTTGATCTCCTTCGACGACGTCTCGACCTCGGTGCGCAGCCGATGGTTGTGCTGCTCCATCGCCTTGGTCTCGGCGAGGATGCCCTTGATGAGGCGCTTGACCTCGACCGCGCCGCCCGCGCTCTCGATCGTGCCGCTGAAATTCTCCAGGGCCATCCCGTAGCGCTTGGCGCCGGTGCCGGCGGAATCGAGGGCCTGCAGCACCTGCTCGGCCGAGGACTGGATGCGCTGGCTGAACTCGATGCCGGACTCGAACGGGTCGCGGCCGGCCATGAACCGGTTGTAGGTGTCGACGCTCGCGGCGTCGGTCACCTGGTCGGGCGCGGTGAGCATCTCGTCGAGCGCGCGCTTCAGCTCCGGATTGTCGCCCGCGAAATAGGAATACCAGACGGCGAAGTTGGGGGGCGTGGGCGAGATGCCCATTTCGCGCATGCGGGCGAAGGCGGCCTCGGCCCAACGCGTCGCGTTATCCTTGCCCTCGGCCACCGCCCAATCCCCTTCCCTGGCGGGCGCAGCGCGCCCGACCGGGCGAACCTATGGACGAGACGTTAAGAACCGGCTAACCGGGGGCACGCTACCTATTGCGCCGCAATACGATTTGTTGCATTGCAATAGCGGGCGCCAGGATGCCCGCGCGGGGACGAAGGAATCACATGGCCCAGGGCTACACCATCGGACAGATCGCCGCCGGCATGTCGGCCGAGATCGTGCACCAAGTCACCGAAGCCGACATCGAGGGGTTCGCGCGCATCACCGGCGACAACAACCCGGTGCATCTCGACGAGGCGTTCGCCGCCAAGACGCAGTTCGGCGGGCGCATCGCGCACGGCATGCTGACCGCGTCGTTGATCTCGGCCGTGCTCGGCACGCGCCTGCCCGGCCCCGGCTGCATCTATCTCGGCCAGTCGCTCACCTTCCGCGCGCCGGTGAAGCTCGGCGCCGAGGTCACGACGCGCGTGACGGTGAAGGAGGTGATCGCCGACAAGCGCCGCGTGAAGCTCGACACGGTGTGCCTGGTGGACGGCAAGCCGGTGCTCGACGGCGAGGCGCTGGTCATGGTGCCGAAGGACGGTTGAGCCGCGGCCGAAGGCGCCACCGGCGTCCCTACGCCGTTGCCCGCAGGGGGACCGACCGGACGAAGACCGGGCCCTCCTTCCCCTTCACCTCGATGACTCGAGGTTCGCAGTCGGGATAGCGCTCGGCGACCGCCGCGAACACTGCGTCGCCCACCAGCAACTCGCCTTCCTGAGCGGCCGCCTGAATTCGGGCAGCCGAGTTCACGGGATCGCCCAACGCGGTGAAATCGACGTAGTCTTCACCGCCGACATTGCCGACGAACGCGATTCCCGCGTCGATACCGACTCCTACCGGGAGCCATGGACCTGCCCGGCCACCGTACCCGAGAGCGCGGAGAAGCGCTTGCCCGGCCTCGATCGCAGACCGCTTGAACGCCGGCCCGGCAAAGCCCGGCACGAAGAACGCCATGACCTCGTCGCCGATCAGCTTGTCGACAGTTGCATCGTGGCGGATCAGAACCTCGGTCGCCACGCGGTAAAACCGATTGAGCGTCGCCGCGAACGCGGTCGGTCCGAGCTTCTCGGCAAGCCCTGTCGAGCCGCGGATGTCGGCAAATAGAACGGCGGTCTCGACCTCGGCGCCGCCGCGCGGCATGTCCTCGCAACATGCCGCGCATATGCGCGGATTCTTGCGCGACGGCGCCATGCCGAGCATTCGGCACAGGCGGCCGCCGATGCCGCCGAACGGGTTGTGGCAGACCTTGCACCGAGGCGGGCCCGGCAAGTGCGGAAAAAACTTGTGAGCGAAGTGAATGTCCGAACGGCCCTGGGTCAGCGTCTGCCGCCAGATGGCCTCGGCCTCGCCCGACGTGTGCGTCGGCCGTCTTGGCATCGGCCCCTCCGCATTCGCGAGACGTGTGAGGATAACACCCTTGCCGGAGGGGATCACGCGATCAAATGTGGCCGTGCCAGAGTGGGCCGGAGACACAGAGGGGCGGGTCTGGTTCCCGTGCCAAAACGCTCCACTGGAGCGTTTTGGCTCCGGGAACCGCCCCTACGCCGATATCTTGGATGGCTACGCCGTGACCTTCTCGCGGCCCTTGGCCTTGGCGCGGAGCTTCTTGTCGCCCTCGCGCGCCTTGCCCTGGTACTCGTCCGCGCTCTTGCGGAACAGCTCGTCGCGATAGGGGAAGAAGCCGAGCTCGATGTTGATGCCGTTGGGGTCCTTCAAGAACACCTGCACCATCTTCGAGTCGAGATATTTGCGGTCGTTGTGCTTCTGGTACGTGACCCCGAGCTTGTCGAGGTGGGCGAGCGTCGCCTCCATGTCGGTGCCGAAGAAGGCGACGTGGTCGAGCCGGTCGCCCTTGTCCCATTCCTGGTCGGGCCCGTCGGGCTGGCCGACCGACAAATGGACGATCGGATGGTCCGTGCCCTGGGCGAACAGCCAGTAGCCGTCCTCGCCGAAATCGGGCCGCGCGCCGACATAGAGCCCGAGCACGCGCTCGTAGAAATCGCGCGTCTCCTCGAGCTTGGTCGTGCGGATGTTGATGTGGTGCAGCACCTTGATCGTCATCGCCACTCTCCTTGCCCGGCGCAGCGGCGCGCCCGGTTGCAACCGCTCCCCCGCGGTCGTACCATCGCCTTAACAAGACATTGTGGCGATTTGGTTAGCCGGAGGCAAGGCCATGACCGAGCGCATTTGGGACAAATTCCTCACCGAGCGCGACAAGCAGGTGTTTCAGGCGGCGGGGTTTTCGAGCCCGTCCGAGATGGGCAAGCGCCCTGTCCTCCTGATCATCGACGTGAACTACAATTTCTGCGGCGACCGGCCCGAGCCGATCCTCGATTCGATCAAGCGCTGGCACACGAGCTGCGGCGAGGACGCGTGGGAGGCGCTTCCCGTCATCCGCCGCCTGATCGACGCCTGCCGCGACAAGGGCATCCCGGTCATCTACACGACCGGCACCGATGGGCGCATCGACGGCTGGGACAAGGGCTCGTGGGCGTTCAAGAACAAGCGCACCAGCGAGCACCTGAAGGCGGCCGAGCGGCCCAACCGCGACGGCAACGACATCATGGACGAGATCGCGCCCGGGCCGAAGGACCTGATCATCCGCAAGGAGAAGCCGTCCGCCTTCTTCGGCACGCCGCTGATGAGCTACCTCACGCTGCTCAAGGCCGATTCGATCCTGGTCACCGGCACCACCACCTCGGGCTGCGTGCGCGGCTCGGTGATCGATGCGTTCAGCTACAATTACCGCCAATGGGTGGTCGAGGACGGCTGCTTCGACCGCTCGCAGGCCTCGCACGCGGTCAATTTGTGCGACATGAACGCGAAGTATGCCGAGATCGTGACGAGCGACGCGGCGCTCGACTACATCCGCGGCTTGCCCGACGGGCTGTTCGAGAAGGAGCTGCCGGCCGGCGCCGCGCCGCAGCGCTGAGCGCCCGCCTGCCCCAATCGTTAACCGGGCCTTAACCACGTCCGGCCATCCTGGGCGGGTCGAACCCCGTCCAGGCCGGAGCGATGGCAAATCCGAAACAGTCGCTGCCCGCGGCGGCGGCCGGCATCCGCGCCGTGCCGCAGAACCGCCGCGAGCGCGCCGTCCTGCGCGCCTACGAACTCTACCAGAACGGGCGCGCCGCCGAGGCGCACGAGCAGTTCGCCGCCCTGCTCGCCAAGATGCCGAAGAACGCGCAGCTCCATTATCTGGCGGGGCTCGCCGCGCTCGACATCCGCGAGACCGCAGAGGCCGCGCGGCACTTCGCGCAGGCCGCTTCGCTGGAGCCGGGCAGCGACCTCTACGCCTTCCATCTCGGCGTCGCGCTCGACTGGCTCGGGCGGCGCGAGGAGGCGGCGTCGGCCTACCGCCGCGCCGGCGAGATCAACCCGAAGAACGCCGACGCGCACTACAACCTCGGCACGGCCCTGCAGGCGCTGGGATGCCTCGACGACGCGGTCGCCGCCTACCGGCGCGCCGTCGCCTGCGCGCCCGAGGACGCCGAGGCGCTCAACAATCTCGGGGTCGCGCTCAAGAATCTCGGCCGGCTCGAAGAGGCGCGCGCGACCGTCGAACGGGCACTCGCGCTCGACGAAGGCAACATCGGCGCGCTCGCCAATCTCGGCGCGGTGCTGACCGCGATGGGCCGTGCGGACGAGGCGGTCGCGGTGGTCGAGCGGGCGATCCGGCTGCAGCCCGACGCGGCCGCCGCGCACAACAATCTCGGCC
>DASWLB010000334.1:0-3279 GCA_036396315.1 Alphaproteobacteria bacterium | reverse complement strand
CGAGCACCGCCACCTCGGCGAAGCGGATGGCGCGCAACGCATCGGCGACCGCCGCCTTCTCGAGCACGCCCGTCACGCGCGGCCGGCGGCGGATGCCGGCGGTATCCACCAGCCGCACCGCCGTCCCCTGCCAGCGCCATTCGACGGCGATGGCGTCGCGCGTGACCCCCGGTTCGGGTCCGGTCAGCATGCGCTCCTCGCCCAACAGCCGATTGACCAGGGTGGATTTGCCGACGTTGGGCCGCCCGAGAATCGCGAGGGCGACCGGCTGCTCGGGCGCGATCTCGGGTCCGCCCGCAGCCGCCTCATTCGCCTCGGCCGGGCCCACGCGATCGCGCAGCGACTCATACAGCTCGACCATCCCTTCGCCGTGCTCGGCCGAGATCGCGACCGGCTCGCCGAGGCCGAGCTCGTAGGCCTCGACCGCGCCCGCCTCGCCGTCGCGCCCCTCGCACTTGTTGGCGACGAGGATCACCTTGTCGCGCGCCGACCGCAACCAGTCGGCGAAGTGCCGGTCGAGCGGCGTGACGCCGGCGCGCGCATCGATCAGGAACAGGACGACGCCGGCATCGGCGACCGCGCGCGCGGTCTGGTCGCGCATCGCCGCCTCGAGCGTGTCGGGCGGCGCGTCCTCCAGCCCGGCCGTGTCGATCGCGCGGAACCGCAGGTCGCCGAGCTTCGCCTCGCCCTCGCGCCGGTCGCGCGTCACCCCGGGGATCGCATCGACGATCGCGGCGCGCCTGCCGCACAGCCGGTTGAACAAGGTGGACTTGCCCACGTTGGGCCGCCCCACGATGGCGACGGCGAGGCCCATCGGCCGGCCTCAGCGCAGGGCGACGAGGTCGGCGTCCTCGGTCAGGAAATATAGCGTGCCGTTGGCGACCGCGGGCGCGACCAGCACCGCGGCGGGCAGGCGCAGCTTGCCGAGCAGCTTGCCGGTGTAGGGCGACACCGACCACACCTCGCGGTTCGATCCGGCGACGATCAGCCGATCGGACACGAGGAGCGGGCCGGCCCAGCGGATGCGGCCTTCCTTGTCCTTCTCGTCTTCCCATTTCGGCAGCGGCGAAACCCAGCGGATGCGCCCGTCCTGGCGCGACAGGCACACCAGCTCCTCGCCGTTCGACACGAGGTACACGAAATCGCCCGCGACCCAAGGGGATTCGGTGCCGCCGATGCCCTGCTCCCACACCCGTCCCCCGGTGCGCAGGTCGATCGCGACCATGCGGTCGGAATTGGCGACCGCGAAGACCCGCCCGCGGTCGATCACCGGCAGCCCCTTGATGTGGGCGAGCGAGGACACGGGATCGGTGCGGCGCAGCGCCGACAGCGACTCCGACCAGGCGACGCGCCCGTTGTCGGTCCGGATCGCCAGAAGCTCGCCGGAGGAATAGGCGACGACCACCACGTCGCCGTCCACCGCCGGGCTCGCGCCGCCGAGCAGCCCGGCGGTCTCCGCGATCCCGGTGTGCGACCACAGATCGCGCCCGTCCTCGGCCGACAGCGCGTGCAGCTCGTTGGCGATGGTGACGACGAACACGCGTCCGCCGGCGACCGTCGGTCCGGCCCGCATCGGACCGGACACCTGGCGCCGCCAGATCTCCTTGCCGTCCGACGGATCGACCGCGACCACCGCGGCGAAGCCGGTCGAGACGAACAGCCGCCCCATCGCGAACGCGACGCCGCCGCCGCGCAGACCCTCGTCCTCATGGTCCGGGGTGAGCGACACGCGCCACAGCCGTCGTCCGGATTCGGCGTCGAACGCCGACAGCCGCGCCGCGGCATCGAGCGTGAAGACGCGCCCGTCGCCGATCACCGGCTGGGCCAGAAGCTGCGTCTCGCTGGAGGAACCGGAGCCGGCGTTCGAACGCCACAACTCGTCGAGCTTCCCCTCGGCGGACAGGTGATGGTTCGCGTGGTTGGGCACGCCGCCCGGCTGGCTCCAGTCCGCATTGCGGTACGGGCGCGGCAGCCGAACCTCGAGGTCGCGGATGCGCGCATCCGGCTTGAGCGCGCTGTCGAGCGAGAGCACCGAGATGCGCTCGCCCTTGAGGGGCACCTTGTCGCCCGACCCGCCGGTCCAGCTCGAACACGCGGCGAGCGCGACCGCGGCGCACAGCGCGGCCGCCCGCACGGCGAAAGCGACAGAGTGCACCCTACCCCCGGCCCGCAAAATCGATCCGCCCGGCGGTGGCATTAGCCGCCGAGCACGGCCAGCATCTCGGCCGCCCGCGCGCGGATGCCGGGCGGCGCGTCGACGTCGTCGGCAAGCTCGGCGTACAGCTTCTTCGCCCGCGCAGCATCGCCCGCCATCTGGGCAAGGAGCGCCTTCATCTCGCGGGCGGAGTGGCGCCACGGACCGCGCGGGGTGTCGAGCGGCTCGATACGGGCGGCGAGCGCGCCGGCGTCGGCGCCCGGCAGCTCCATCCCGCGCAGCACTGCAAGCAGGGTCGCCATGTCCCGGACCTCGCGGTCGACGCTCGAGTCGGCGGCGATCGCGTCGTACCCCGCGACCGCGCCGGCAACGTCGCCCTTGTCTGCGCGCAGCGCCGCGCGCCGCAGCCGGGCGATGACGGTGTAGCCTTGGGGACCTTCCTCGGCCAGGTTGGCGAACAGCGCGGCGGCCTCGTCGGCCTGCCCGCGGGCGGCGAGCGCCTGCGCCTCGGCGTAGCGGTTGCTCGCCTCGAGCCGCCGGTTCTCCTGGTACTCGTTCCAGCCATAGACGGCGCCGAGCCCGAGGATGACGACGACGACCACGGCCGTCGCGTGGTTGCGGTACTTCTTCCAAAGCTGGAGATATCGCTCCTGCTTCAGTTCCTCGTCGATCTCGCGAAGGATGTCGCCCACGGCCCTCTCGCATGCCCCCGAATCCGGCCGAAAATAGCGGCTGCGCACCGGCATGGCAAACGCGGCCGAATCCGCCGCGTTGCCGCCCTTGCCCGCAGACGCGGATCGCTTTACGGCGCGGCCAAAATGCCGCAGAATATTAAGCCAATATGACGGTTCGGCTCGTGGTCATGGAGAGCGACCTATAAGCCCGCAAGACCGAGTCCTGCGCCTCGCCGATTACCGCCGGCGCAATCCCGCGGTGTGCTTCCGCCGAGACGAGCTCAACCTTCTCCTGTCCCTCTATAGCCGGCGCGTGATCGGCGGCGAATGGCGCGACTACGCGATCGCCCAGGACGCGCACCACGCCGCCTTCAAGATCTTCCGCCGCGCGACCGACCGGCCGATCTACACCGTGTGCAAGCTCCGGCCGGGGACCCACCCGGACGGCGA
>DASWLB010000333.1:0-2810 GCA_036396315.1 Alphaproteobacteria bacterium | reverse complement strand
CCGATTTACGATGTGCTGTCGACGGCCGCTTATCAGGACCTCGCACCGCGCCTCGCCATGAAAGTCGACGACAAATACGAGTTTGCCGATCTCTTTCCTCGCCACTGGGATCGGCTCGCAAAGGAGGCAGGTCTGGGTGCTCCGCAGCTGCGCCGTCGCCTCATCGATCTTGCGCGACGCCTGCCTGACGCGGCGCGACAGCTTCGCGGACATTTCGTCGACGCCGGACTCGATCGACCCGTTATCGGTCGCATGCTGGCCGTGATGGACGAGCGAACACGAATGGTCCTGAAGCGATTCGAGACCGAACCTCGAAAGACTTGAGCCTCAGGCTACCTGACGTTGACACGATGCCGTCGGATCGAGCTGTGAACGCCGGGCAGGAGGCCGGCGAAGGGTTCGATTTCAGCCGCCGGGTCGCGTTGGATCAATGCGCTCGCGATTAGAGAGAAATCCCGACGATCAGCGCGACGACGAGCCCCGCCACCGCAATCAGCACCGCCCGCCCGGTAAAGCGCCGCTTCGTCTTGGCGGCGAGCCAGGATTGCGCGAGCGCGGTGATTTCGGGATCGACGAAATCGGACCGGTCGGCGCGCGCGAGGTCGGCGCGCACCTTTTCCGGTCCCCACATCTCGTAACGCGCGACGAGGTGGTCCTTCTGCTCCTCCGTCAACGCCACATCGGCCCCCGCACCCCCGTACGGATGCCGGCATTATGCGCCGAACAGGCTTAAGCGGCGGTTAGCCCCCGGAAACGGCCGGGCGGCGGGCAAATCGCAAGCGATTTGATTCCAAAGCAATTCGATTCAAGAAGCAGATCGCGCCTGCGGGGCACGCGCCTCCCGAACCCGGCCACACATGGCTCAGGCGTACGCGCCGTACGAAACGCCTTCGTCGCGCAAAACGTGCGCGTCGTTCCAGACCTTGTCGACCAGGGCGGCCTCGATCATCGCGCGGCGTCAGGCGATGGCGCGGCTGTGCAGAACCTCGCGCGCGCCGGCCTTGCGAAGCTGGTCCGGCTCCAACACCTCGACGCCCAACGTCTCGCCCGTCATCGTGACGAACTCGACGGCGTATGCCTCGTCGTTGCGGTGCACGAACACCACGGTTCCCACATCGCCGGCTTTGAGCCCGAGGGAAGGCAAATCCCGCGTCAGAATGACAAGGTCGTGCTCTTTGATCATGCCTCACCTCGCAGCGGGTAAGCGGCGATGAGCCGCGGACCCTCGCCTTCCGTCTCGATCATCCAAACCGTGCGCACCATGGGAGAGCGCCCGTCGGGCCCCGCGAGCGCTTGCCACGCGTCGCTCGTCCATCCGAAACGGGTGAAAAACCCGGCCTTGCTCGTGGGGTGCGAGGGCGAGAGGAGGTAGACCAAGATCTTCTCGCGCGTGACGACGGCGCGCTCGAGTCCGGGCAGCTTCACGCGGCGGCCGGCTTCGTAGTCCTGCCGCTACCCCGTCCCCTTGGGACCCTCGATCTCCCCCGCCCGTCCCGGCGCGACCATGAGGCGCCCCGACGCGGCGCGGGCCGGCTCGCCGGCGGTCGCCGCAACCGGTTCGGGCGCGGCGCCGCCGAACAGGCGGCCGATGCGCGCGAACAAGCGGCGGGTGAAGCGCCACAACTTCGGGATCGCCCAGGCACAGAAGATCACGAACGCGGCCAAGAGCGCGAGGAACGCGATCGGGTGGTTGAGCGCGACCCAGAGCCCGCCCAGCACCGCCACGTCCTCCAGGATCGAGGCGGTCCAGTTGGACACCGGCTCGGGCGAGGTGTTGATCACGATTCGCGTCGAGGCCTTGAGCACGTGGCTGGTGGCGGCGAGCCCGCCGCCGAGGATCGCCGCCGCGATCTGCGCCTCGGGGCTCACGTCCCCCAATGCCATCGCGGCGAGCACCGCGCCCGCCGGGATGCGGATGAAGCTGTGCGCCACGTCCCAGCCGGTATCCACGCCCGGCACCTTGTCGGCGAAGAACTCGACGCAGTACATGAACCCGGCCGCGCCGATCACCGCCGGATGGGCGAGCACCTCGAGGCCCGGCGGCAGCACCATGTGGCCGGTCGCGCCCATGATGCCGAGCATGGCGAGCGCCGCGTAAAGGTTGATGCCGCTCGCCCAGGCGAGGCCCATCGAGAGGGCGATCAGCTCGACGATTCCCATGACGTTCTCCCGTGCCGGCGGCGGTCCGATCATCGGCAGGGGCGGGTCTGAGACCCGCCCCTACGGCGCGCGCCATGGCGAAAACGTAGGGAGCCCCCGGTCCCGCTTCAATGTAGGATCGGAAGCCGCGGGAAACCTTGCGAAGAAGGGGGAGTCCCGTGTGGGACTACATCAAGATTTATGGCCCGATTGTGGCGGTGGTCGCCGCCGGGTTCTGGGCCGCCTGGCAGTTCGTCGATCCGGCGCCGCCGCGCACGTTGCGCATGGCGACGGGTGCGGCCGACGGCGCCTACGCCGCGTTCGGCGAACGTTACCGCAACATCCTCGCGCGCCAGGGCGTGCGGCTCGAGCTGGTTGCGACCTCCGGCTCGATCGCGAACGTCGCCCAGCTCCGGCGCGAGGCGGGCGGCGTCGAGGTCGCGTTCGTCCAAGGCGGCACCGGCGATCCCGAGGCGGCGCCCGGGCTGATCTCGCTCGCAAGCGTGTTCCTCGAGCCCGTCTGGCTGTTCGCGCGCGCCGACGCGAAGCCCGATCGCCTCGCGAGCCTGCGCGGGCGGCGCATCGCCGTCGGGCCCGACGGCAGCGGCACGCGCGCGCTCGCGCTGCGCCTGCTCGATGCGGCGGGGATCGGGCCCGGCAACGCCGATCTT
>DASWLB010000332.1:0-2065 GCA_036396315.1 Alphaproteobacteria bacterium | reverse complement strand
GGCGCTGTGGCCGTTCTCGACCTTGGGCTGGCCCGAGGAAACCAAGGTGCTCGCGCGCCACTACCCGACCGACGTGCTGGTGACGGGATTCGACATCATCTTCTTCTGGGTCGCACGCATGATGATGATGGGTCTGCACTTCCGCGAGGAGGTGCCGTTCCGTACCGTCTATATCCACGCCCTGGTGCGCGACGAGCGCGGCCAGAAAATGTCGAAGTCGAAGGGCAACGTCCTCGATCCGCTCGACATCATCGATCGGCACGGCGCGGACGCGCTGCGCTTCACCTTGGCTGCGCTTGCGGCACAGGGGCGCGACATCACGCTGTCCGCCGGGCGCATCGAGGGCTACCGCAACTTCGTCACCAAGTTGTGGAACGCCGCCCGCTACGCCCAGATGAACGGCTGCGTGCCGCTCGCCGGGTTCGACGCGGGCCAGGCGAAGCTCACCGTCAACCGCTGGATCGTCGGCGAGGCCGCCGCGGCCGAGCGCCAGGTGACCGAGGCGATCGCCGAGTTCCGCTTCAACGACGCGGCCGGGGCGCTCTACCAGTTCGTCTGGCACAGCTTCTGCGACTGGTACCTCGAGTTCACCAAGCCGATCCTCGCCGGCGCCGACGCGGTGGCGGCGATCGAGACGCGCGCCGTGACGGCCTGGGTGATCGACCAGGTGCTGCACCTCCTGCACCCGATTGCGCCGTTCGTGACCGAGGAGCTGTGGGCCGAGCTCGCGCCCGAGGGCGGCGAACGGCCGAGCCTGCTCGCCGTTTCGCCGTGGCCGCGCTTCGCACCGGCGCTCGAGGATGCGCGCGCCAAGGCGGAGATGGATTGGGTCGTGCGCCTGATCTCATCAGTGCGCGCCGTGCGCGCCGAGATGAACGTGCCGGCCGCCGCCAAGGTGAAGATGGCGGCCGTGGGCGCGAGCGACGAGACCGGCCGGCGCCTCGAGGCGCACGGCGAGCTGGTCACGCGACTCGCGCGGCTCGATGGCGCGGTAACGGTGGCGACCCAGGTGCCGAAGGGCGCGGTGCAGATCGTGCTCGACGAGGCGACGTTCGCGCTCCCGCTAGCCGGAGTGATCGACGTCGGCGCGGAGAAGGCGCGTCTGGCGCGGGAACTCGAGAAGATCGAGGCCGAGATCGGCCGCATCGACAAGAAGCTCGCCAACGAGAGCTTCGTCAGCCGCGCCCCGGCCGAAGTCGTCGGGGAACAGCGCGAGAAGCGCGAGGAGTTCGCCGCGACGCGCGACCGGCTTGCCCAGGCGCTGGAGCGGCTGGCGGCGATATAGGGCGGATCAAATCTTCAGCACCCGCGCCGCGTTGCCGTAGCAGATCTTCGCGCGGCGTTCCTCGGACAGCGGCGCCGACTCGATGAACGCGGCGGCCTGGTCGGGGAATTCCAGCGGATAGTCGACCGAGAACATGACACGCTCGTCGCCGAGCGCGGCGAGCGCGCACATGAGCGGCTCATGCGCGAAAACGCCCGCCGTCGTCACCATGAAATTCTCGCGGATGTACTGCGACGGTTTCTTGTCGAGTTTCACCTTGGGCTTGACGATGCCGAACCGGCTGTCGATGCGCCACAACATGTAGGGGAGCGCCTCGCCCATATGTCCGACGATGACGGTCAGCCCGGGAATGCGGTCGAACAGCCCGCTGAACACGAGCCGCAGCGCGTGGCCGCCGGTCTCGGCCATCCAGCCCCAGATCGCGCCGGCGAGCCCGGGATAGCCTTCGTAGACCGCGGGCATCGTCTGCGGATGCCCGGGGTGCAGATAGATCGGCACGCCGAGCGCGGCGACGCGTTCCCAGAACGGGGTATAGCGCGCGTCGTCGAGATAGAGCCCCTGCGTCTGGCCGTTGATCAGCGCGCCCTTGAATCCGAGCTGGCGGACGCAGCGTTCGAGCTCGGCCGCCGCGGCCTTGGCGTCGTGCATGGCGAGCATGGCGAAGCCGCGGTAGCGCGTCGGATGGCGCGCGACGTAACCCGCGAGCACGTCGTTGCCGCGGCTCGCGGACGTGGCGGCGGCTGCCGCGTCGCGCTCGGCATGCACGCCCGGCGCGAAATG
>DASWLB010000331.1:0-15093 GCA_036396315.1 Alphaproteobacteria bacterium | reverse complement strand
GTCGACAAGGCGGACAAGAAGGCGAAACCGAAGCGGGCCTCCCTGCCCAAGGGGATGGACCCCGAGAAGGTCGATCTCGAGATCGCGCGCGCGCTCCTGTCGCTGCCGCGCGAAGTCGGGCGCCATCCCTCGACCGGCGAGATGATCACGGCCGGCATCGGGCGGTTCGGCCCCTACCTCAAGCACGGATCGACCTACGTCTCGCTCAAGGGCGACGACGACGTGCTCACCATTGGGCTCAACCGCGCCGTCACGCTGATCGCGGAGAAGCCCGCGCGCGGCGGCCGCCAGCCTCTGCGCACGCTCGGCACCCATCCCGACGACGGCAAGCCCGTCGAGCTGCACCGCGGCCGCTACGGCCCCTACGTGAAGCACGCGCGGACCAACGCCACCCTGCCGCGCGACCTGAGCGAGGAGTCGGTGACGCTCGAGCAGGCCCTCGCGCTGATCGCCGAGCGCGCGGCGAAGCCCAAGGGCGGCAAGCGCCGGGCGGCCGCGGCGCGCGACAAGGCGCCGAAGGCGGCGAAGACCGCGAAGCCGGCCAAGCTGCCCAAGCGCGTGGCGAACTCGGCCAAGTCGGCCGACGACGGGACCGGCAAGCCGCGCCGCGCCGCCGGCGGCGGGGACTAATGACTCGACGGCGGGCGGAGACCGCGACTCTCCCGACCCGGGATCAGCTCCTCGCCTTCATCCAGGAAAACCCCGCGACGGTCAGCCGCCGCGACATCGCGCGGGCGTTCAACGTGGCGCCCGCCGACCGCCGCGACCTCACGGCGCTCATCCGCGAGCTGGAGGACGACGGTCTGATCGCGCGCGGCCCGCGCCGCCATCTCCGCGGCATCGCGGCGCTTCCCGAGGTTTGCGTGCTCGAGATAACCGGCGCCGACGAGGATGGCTTCGCGCGCGCCCGGCCGGTGACCTGGCAGGCGGATGTTGAGCCGCCGACGATCCGCATCGTGCCCGAGCGCCGCGGCGGACCCGCGCCGGGACGCGGCGACCGGTTGCTGGCGCGACTGCGACGCGTGTCCGACGGCGGCTACGAGGCCCGCACCTTGCGCCGCCTGCCGCGCCAACCGCGCACCATGCTGGGCGTGTTGCGCGCCGGACGGATCGAGCCGGTGGACCGGCGCCTCAAGATGGAGTTCACGGTTGCGGCGCGCGATGCGGCCGGCGCCGAGACCGGCGAGCTGGTGCTGGCCGAGCCGATCGACGGGCCGGGCTACGGCGCGGCGCGCGCGCGCATCGCCAAGCGGCTCGGCCGCGCCGACGCGCCCGGCGCGGCGAGCCTGATCGCGATCCACGAGAATGCGATCCCGCACGAATTCGCGCACGCGGCGCTCGCCGAGGCCGAAGCGGCCGGCCCCGCGCCGCTGGCGGGACGCGAAGACATCCGCGCCGTGCCGCTGGTCACCATCGACGACGAGGACGCGCGCGACTTCGACGACGCGGTGTGGGCCGAACCCGACCCGGACCCCGCGAACCGCGACGGGTTCCGCCTGCTCGTCGCCATCGCCGACGTCGCCTGGTACGTGCGGCCGGGCGCGGCGCTCGACCGCGCCGCGGCGGAGCGCGGCAACTCGGTGTACTTCCCCGACCGCGTCGTGCCGATGCTGCCCGAGGCGCTGTCGAATGGGCTGTGCTCGCTCAAGCCGGGCGAGGACCGGCCCTGCCTCGCGGTCGAGCTGGCGATCGATACCGAGGGAAAGAAGCGCCGCCACCGTGTGTTCCGCGCCATGATGCGCTCCGCCGCGCGGCTCACCTATCGCACGGTGCAGGACGCGCGGGACGGGATCGCCGACGCCGCGACCCGCATCCCGCCGCACGTGCTCGATCCTCTCTACGGCGCCTACCGGGCGCTCGCCCGCGCGCGGCGCGAACGGGGCACGCTCGACCTCGACCTGCCGGAGCGGCGCATCGAGATGGGCGCCGACGGGCGCGTGAAGTCGATCGCGGCGCGGTCGCGCTTCGACAGCCACCGGCTGATCGAGGAGTTCATGATCCTAGCCAACGTGGCGGCGGCCGAAATGCTCGAGGCAAGGCGCGCACCGGTCATGTACCGCGTGCACGACGAGCCGTCGCGCGAGAAGGTCGAGGCGCTGCGCGCCTTCCTCGAGGGGCTCGGCTACGCGCTCGCCAAGGGCGAAGTGCTGATGCCGCGCCATTTCGAGCGCGTCCTAGCCAAGGCCGCCGGCACGCCCCATGCGCAGGTCGTGTCCGAGATGATCCTGCGCGCGCAGGCCCAAGCCGCCTATGGGCCGGAGAACATTGGCCATTTCGGGCTCGCGCTCAGGCGCTACTGCCACTTCACATCGCCGATCCGCCGCTATGCCGACCTGCTGGTCCACCGCGCGCTGATCACGGCGCTCGGGCTTGGCCCTGGCGGACTGCCCGCCGAGGATAATGCGCGACACTTCGTCGCCGCCGCCGAGCACGTCTCGATGGCCGAACGCCGGGCGCAAAAGGCCGAGCGCGACACCGCCGATCGGCTGGTCGCCGCCTTCCTCGCCGACGCGACGGGCGCGGTGTTCGAGGGCCGCATCCAGGGCGTCACGCGGTTCGGCCTGTTCGTCCACCTGCACGAGAGCGGCGCGGACGGGCTCGTCCCCGCCTCGTCCCTCGGCGCGGAGCGCTTCCGGCTCGACGAGCGCCGCCACACCCTGACCGGCGAACGGTCGCGCCGGCGCTTCGCCCTCGGCGATCCGATAGCGGTCCGGCTCGAGGAAGCGAACCCGCTGACCGGCGGAATCCTGTTCGCGCTCGCCGAGGGGGCGCGGCCATCCGGACCGCGCGCGGCGGGGAGCGCGCCGCACCACGGCCGCCGCGGCCGTCCCGGCCGGCCAAGCAAAAGTTAATTTGCTTTGGTTAAGGCGGAACACTAAATTCCCGGCCCAAGTCTTGGCGTGGTAGAATACTTTCCGAGTTGCAACGGCGGCGCGGGGCGGATGCCCGGCACAGGCGGTGCGCCTCGAGTGGGTCGTCCGGAGTCCGCAATCCTCGCACCCGCGAGCGGATGCGCTCCGACAAGTGGGACACGTGCCGCGGTGCGCCTGGTACAAGGGCTGTCGTTGTCGAGCGTTCGGCGCCGCGTGCCCCATGTTGCTGTCGCGGCCGGCGTGCTCGCCCTTGCCGCCTGCATGCCGTTCGGCGACCGCGCGAGCGGCGATCCGTCGCCGCATCAGGTGCTCGCCGTCGGATTCGAGAACCTGTCGGACCGCTATATCGAGCAGGTCTCCCTCGACAAGGCCTCGCTCGCCGGCCTCAAGCGCCTCAACGCCTTCGATCCGGAGATCGGTTTCGCGCGCTCGCGCGGCATGATGCGCCTGTCGCTCGGCGGCAACGAGGTGGCGGCCCGGCCCGAGCCCGGACCCAACGACGCGCTCGGCTGGGCCTGGCTCGCGGGCGACATGGTCGAGGCGGCACGGCGCGCCTCGCCGCGCCTTGCACGGCATTCGATCGACGATTTGTACGACGCCGTCTTCGCCGGGGTGTTTTCCGGCCTCGACGCCTACACGCGCTACGCCGGCCCAACGGCGGCGCGGCGCAGCCGCGAGTCGCGCGAAGGGTTCGGCGGCATCGGCGTCACCATCGAAATCGAGGACGGCGAGACGCGCATCGCCGTCGTCCACCCGGGCACCCCCGCGGCGAACGGCGGCGTCGAACGCGACGACGTGATCACCCACGTCGACGGCGAGCCGATCCACGGCCTCTCCCAGGTCGACGTGGTGACCCGGCTGCGCGGCCCGGTCGGAATCCCGGTGCGGATCACGGTGAAGCGCAAGGGCCGCGACGCGCCGCTCGCGCTCCGCCTCGAACGCAGCCACGTCGTGCCGCCGACGGTGATCGCCCAGCGCGAGGGCGACGTGCTCACGATGCGCCTCACCTCGTTCAACCAGCGCACCGCGCTGTCGCTCGACCGCGAGCTGCGCGCGGCGATCCGCGAGGCAAACGGGCGGTTGGCCGGAATCGTGCTCGATCTCCGCGGCAATCCGGGCGGGCTCCTCGACCAGGCGATCGAGGTGTCCGACCTGTTCCTGGGATCGGGCCGCGTCGTCACCACGCGCGGCCGCCATCCCGACAGCAACCAGACGTTCGATTCGGGCGGCGGCGAGCCGGGCGAGGCGCCGCCGATGGTGGTGCTGGTCAACGGCCGATCGGCGTCTTCCGCCGAAATCGTCGCGGCCGCGCTCGCCGACCGCAGGCGCGCGGTGATCGTGGGCTCGACGACCTACGGCAAGGGCACGGTGCAGACGATCGTGCGCCTGCCCAACTCGGGCGAGATCACGCTCACCTGGTCGCGGCTCTTCGGCCCGTCGGGGCGGACGATCAACGAAGCGGGCGTCGCGCCGACCATCTGCACCGCGGGCGGCAACGGCCGCTCTGCCGCGCTGATCGCCGCGCTGCGCGGCCACCGCGCGACCGTCGCCCTGCTCACCCAGCAGCCGGCGGACGCAAACGGCGCCTGTCCGCGCGACACCGAGACGCATACGATCGACACCGAGATCGCCCGCCTTCTCCTCGCCGACCGCCAGCTCTACACGGCGTTGGTCGGCGCGCGGCGCCCGTTCGTCGCGGAGCGGTAGGCCGGCGGGCTTGACAGGGCGGGATTGGCAGCTATCGTCCCGTCAAATCGCAAGGCGCGACCGCGCCGCAGCCAACGGAAGATCGGACCATGGCGAAATCGAACGTCCTTACCGTGAAACTCGTGTCGAGCGCGGGCACCGGGTTCTACTACGTGACCAAGAAGAACCCGCGCACCAGCACCGAGAAGCTCGAGTTCCGCAAGTACGACCCGGTCGCGCGCAAGCACGTCGTCTTCAAGGAAGGCAAGATCAAGTAGCCGCGGCGCGCGCGCGCACGCAGGGCGAGATCGGATCGAACAAAGTTTCCTGCACGCCGCCGACGGCGAGCGGTGCGGGCGCCGTGCCGCGTGGCACGGACGCGACTCCGAGGACGGGCGAGTGGCGGTCGAGCCCAATAGCCTCCATCCACGTGACTCCCGGCCGGTGCGCGGCGACGCGGTCGCGAAGCGCCCGCGCCTCGGCAAGCGACGCGCCGTCGAACGACACGAGATGGAGCGCGCTCGCATCGTCCACCGCGAACTTCGCCGACGCATCGCCCGCCGGCGCCGGGTAGAGATCGCGGCTCCAGTCGCGGATGTGGTCCTGCCATTCGTGGAACCCCCAACCCGCCTTGTATTCCGGCGTGGTGAAGACGTCGGCGGATTCGACGACCCAGAGCGCGAGGTATTTGCGGTGCGTGTCGAGGCCGGACGCAACGAAGCGCTGGCCCGAAACGAACAGCGGCATGGCGAGGATCTCGGCCGTCTTCGGCCCGTCGTACCAAACGTTCCACGCCGCCTCGAGGTCGGGTCGGGCGAAATTGCAGCGGACGGCGTAGAGCAAGGCCATGGCGCGAGGCGCCGTCAGGCGCTCCGCCGCACGCGCTCGCCGGTGCGGAATTTCGGGATCACTTCGGACGCGAACAGCTCGAGCGAGCGCAGCGTCTTGTCGATGCCGTACCAGGGCGGGTAGTGCAGCATCAGCGACGCGGCCCCGGTCAGCGCGCGCAGCCGCTCGATCTTGGCGATCACGGTTGCGGGCGAGCCGTGCAGGATGATGTCGCGCGACAACGTGTCGTAGTCGCGGCCCTGGCCTGCGCTCGCCACGGTGCCGAGATAGCCCGAGGTGTGGCCGCTCGCGAAATGCGCCTGGTGGCGCAGGATGCCGGCCTCGCTGTCGGCGCGCGCCTTCGCGTCGGTCTCGGCGACGTACACCCAGCGCGCGACGTCGACGTGCCCGCGCGCCGGGTTGGCCCGAAGCTTCGCCGGCGTCTCCTCGAGCGCGGCGCGGTAAGTCTGCACCTGGCGCGCCAAGGTCTCGAACGGTGTCCAGGTGGAGAGCAGCAACCCGAGCCCCATCTTGCCGGCCTCGCGGATCGAACGCTCGGTCGCGCCGGCGAGGAAGATCGGCGGGTGCGGCTCCTGCGCCGCGTGCGGGAAGATCTCGTAGTCGCCGTCGACCTTGAACGCGAAGCGCGCGCCGCGGTGGTCGGTGCGCTTGCCGTGGAACAGTTCGAGCAGGAGGGGCAGCGCCTCCTCCTGGATGTCGCGGCGCTCGTCGAACGGGACGCCGAACCCGTCGAATTCGTATTCGCGGTAGCCGGACCCGAGCCCGAGCACGAAGCGCCCGCCCGACAGGATGTCGACGAACGCCGCGTTCTCGGCGACGCGCAGCGGGTTGGCGAGCGGCAAGGTGACGACGGCGGTGCCGATCCGGATGCGCTGCGTGAGCGCCGCGAGGTAACTCGCGTAGACGAACACGTCCGGCATGATGCCGTACTGGTTCGAGAAATGGTGTTCGGCGATCCAGGCGGTGTCGAAGCCGAGCTCGTCGGCGCGCACGATCTCGCGCGTCACCCGCGCGTGCACGTCGCGGTGCGGATAGGGCTCGGTGTCGGTGTTGGGGTGGGACGTGAACAGGATGCCGAACTGCATGCGCCTTGCCGCTCCCCGGGGCTCGCATACCGGTCTCGCGGACCGGCGCGTCATTCACCTTATCGGATTGTTGAAGGCGGGGAAACCACGCTCGGCCGGAGCGCAGGAGGTTTCAATCGGACTGGAGTCCAAATTCCGCTCGCCCTGAGTGCGCCCGTGCGAAACACGGGCGTGTATCGAAGCACGAACGGAATTGAGGTGGTGGTGCGAAAGACCGCGCTAGCCGGCGGCGCGCCGGTCGGTCTCGTCGTCTGTCGGATCGCCGGCGGCGTGCACGCGGTTGCGCCCCGCCCGCTTGGCCTCGTAGAGCGCGGCATCGGCCTGGGCGAGCAGCGCGTCCAGCGACAATGTCCCCGCCGTCGCCGAGGCGACGCCGATCGAGACCGTGACCGGCAGGTCGCGCTCCTCGTCGATCGGGAAGGTCGCGGCACCGATCGATCGGCTCAAGCGCACGCCGGCCGACTTCGCCTCCTCGGGGCGCGATTCCGGCATCAGCACGACGAATTCCTCGCCGCCGATGCGCGCCGCCGTGTCGAAGTTGCGCAGCCGGTCGCAGATGTGGTTCGCGATCGATTTGAGCACGCGGTCGCCCGCCGGGTGGCCGTGCTCGTCGTTGATCGCCTTGAAGCGGTCGATGTCGATGATGAGAAGCGAGATGGGCTTGCCCGAATCCCGCAACCTCTTGTCCACGATCTCGTAGTGGGTCTCGAGGTAGCGGCGGTTGTAAAGGCCGGTGAGGCTGTCGGTGATCGCCGCGGCGAGGTTGCGGTGATAGTTGGCGCGGAGCCCGTCCTCGAACACCTTGCGGCGGAGCTGGGTGCGCGAGCGCGCGATCAGCTCGTCGCGGTCGGGCGGCTTGATGAGATAGTCGTTGACCCCGAGGTCGAGCGCCTTGGCCAGCCGGTCGTAATCGCCGTCTTCGATCATGAGCAGGATGGGCACGTGGCGCGTGCGCTCGAACGAACGCAGCCAGGAGCACAGCCTGAGCCCGTCCTCGCCGCCGAACATGTGATCGACCAGGATGAGGTCGAACTCGTTGGCCGCGACGAGCTCGCGCACGTCCGCCGAGTTGCGCGCCTCGGCCACCTGCTGGCCCGCGGCGCGCATGAGCTGCGGCGTCTTGTTGCCGCCGCGATGGGCGTCCTCGGCGAGCAGCACGCGGCCGGCACCAACCGGCTCGACGCCGGGGCCATTGCCCCAGATCGCGCCGAACGCTTGGGCCGCGGCCTCGCGCGTGTGCCATTCGTCGACCGCCCTCTTCAACCGGACGAGCGAGCGGATGCGGGCGAGCAGCGAAACGGAGTTGGGCGGCTTGGTGAGGAAGTCGTCGGCGCCGGCCTCGAGGCCCTTCACCCGGTCCTTCACGTCGGACAGCGCGGTGATCATCACCACCGGGACGTGCGCGCTCACCGGGTCGGCCTTGATGCGGCGGCACACTTCGAACCCGTCCATCACCGGCATCATCACGTCCAGCAGCACGATGTCGGGCGCCTGGGTGCGGACGATCTCGAGCGCGCGCGGACCGTCGAGCGCGGTCAAGACCTCGTAGTATTCGGCTTGGAGCTTGGCCGAGAGGAGCTTGACGTTCGCCGGAACGTCGTCGACGACGAGAACGCGGGCGGGCATGAGACGCTTGTCCCCGCCGCGCTAGCCCAGGACCTTCTGGATCGTCTCGAGGAAGTTGGTGACGGAGATCGGCTTCGCGATGTAGGCCTCGCAGCCGCCGTTGCGGATCTTCTCCTCGTCGCCCTTCATGGCAAAGGCGGTCACCGCGATCACCGGAATGGACCGGAGCGAGGCGTCCTCCTTGATCCAGCGCGTCACTTCGAGGCCGGAAACCTCGGGCAGCTGGATGTCCATGAGGATGAGGTCGGGGCGGTGCTGGCGCGCGAGCGCGAGCGCCTCGCGCCCGTCCTTGGTCTGCAACGTCTCGTAGCCATGAACCTCGAGGAGGTCATGGAAGAGCTTCATGTTCAGCTCGTTGTCCTCGACGATCAGGATCTTCTTGCCCATCCCACATTCCCATCCATCGCCCAGGCCTGCCGGTGCGGGCATTGGCCCGATGTCGCCTCGCGGCGTGATCGGGGCCGGTGCCTGTCTCGCACGGCGGCCTGAGAATCCTTCAAGAAGGTTAAGTTTCCGTAAGTTTCAACGAAATTCGCGTCCGGCGCACCGGCGAAAACCGGGACTCAACGCCGGGGCGCCGCCTCACAACGCGGGCGGGCGTCGAGATCGAGCGACCTGAGGCGGGCCAGCACCTTGAACCGGCCGAAATCGATCGTCATGTCGTCGCCCACCCCGTTCTCGTATAGGCGCAGCCCGACCTCGTGATCGGGCTCGGCGATGGCGGCGCCGGACCGGTAAAACGCGATTTGCGCCGGCCAGGCGCGGAGCCCCGCGAGCGGCGCAAGGACCGGGCGCTGCGGCGGGGCGGCAATCGGCGTCCCGACGACGGCATTCACGTCGTACAGGCCTTCGCCGTCGTACCCGTCGAACACGTAGCGCCGGATCGAGGCCGAAACCGGGCCGGCGGCCCGGAGCACGGCCTCGGTATGCGCGGTCGGAAACAGCGTGCCCGCGGGCAGCTGCACCGTGTGGTTCGCGGGCTTCTCATAGCGCGCGATGCCCGCCTTGCCCGGCCCGGAGATCCGGGCGGTGCCCTCGATCCGCTCCTCGCCCTGGCCGCTCGTCAGGTTGCGCACGTTGAACCGGTATTCGAGCCCGTCCCGCGATTCCCAGCTCGTCACGTTGGTCAGGACGCGGATCGCGTCCTCGCCGCCGACGCCGATTTCGAAGGCGGACCGGTATTCCATGGTCCAGCCCTCGCAGCTCTCTGCGAAGGCCATCGCCATCTCGCCCGATACGGCGACGATGCCGGAATCCCGCTCGGCGGACCGAAGGCTCAGGTCGTAAATCGCGCGATGCGGCGCGAACGACGCGGCCGGGGCACCGGACGGCAGAAATGCGACGCAACAGGCGGCGAGAAGCAGGAAGGCTCGGGTCACGGCGTGGGTCCCGTCTTGTGCGGCGACATTATCCGCTCTCGGCGGTTAATCAATACGGTTCGCTTCCCGGCTTTCCGTGCCCGCGCGGGAGGCAGCTTCTGCCGGGGCGGCACAAACTTCCCGGCCGGGAACCGACCAAAACCGCGGGAATTCCGGAACTTTGCGGCTGGCACGGCGCTTGCATGAGCCAGGCGTGCGCGGTCGTCCCGGCCGCGCCGGATCGAGCGACGGGAGACAGCGGAGCCATGGCCACCTTGTCCCACACGGCGATCGCCCCGGGCGCCCGGCTCGCGGGCGGGCACGGGGTCGCCCATCTCGCCGCCGGCGTCGCGCGACGGGGCCGGCCGCGCAAGTCGGAGCTGCGTTCGCTCCTCGACCGTGCCCTTGCGGTCGCGGCCGACGCCGAGGCGCGGCTTGCCGAGCAGAATGCGCGGATCGCCTTCCTCGAAGGCCTGTCGCGCACCGACGAGCTCACGGGGCTTCTGAACCGGCGGGGCTTCGAGGACGAGCTCAAGCGGGCGCTGGCGCGCGCCCGGCGCTCGGGCGAGACCGGCGTGCTGATCGCCTGCGACGTCGATGGATTCAAGCGAATCAACGACACCCACGGCCACGCCGCGGGCGACGACGTACTGCATCGCCTCGCGCGCACCATCGCCGCCTCGGTGCGCGAGATCGACGCGGTCGCGCGGCTGGGCGGCGACGAATTCGCCGTGCTCCTGACCGCGACCGATCTGCGCAACGGATCGAAGCGCGCCCGCACCCTGCAGCACACGCTCGATGCGCTCGATCACGTCTGGCACGGACACATCCTGAAGGCGGGCGTGAGTCTCGGCGTCGAGCCCTACGGACCGAACGACGACGGCGCCGACCTGATGGCCCGATCGGACATGGCGATGTATTGCGACAAGCGACGGAAGGTCACGGCCGCGTTCCGCTCGGCGGCGGAGTAACCCGCGCAGGAGCTACGACTTCGGTCCCTCGGCGAACGTGACGCACGAGGCTGTCGGCGCATTCGAAGGGCAAATACGCGCGGCCCACGCGGTGCGGGCGCCCGCCTCGCGCGCCTCGAGGCGCGCCGCGCCGATCTCGATGTCGGTGTAGGGACCCGACACGACGCGATGGGTGAGCTTGCCGTCCACCGTCGCCGTCACGACCGTCGGACGGAGCGCGCCATAGCGTGCCCGTGCGGCCTCGGCCTTCGCGGCATCGGCATGGCTCTCGAGCACCAGCGCCCAGCGCGATGCTTGCGCGGCGGGCGTTGAGGCGGCATCGCGGCGGGCGGACCGCGTGTCGGCCACCGTGATGGTGGCGACGCTCGCCACCGACTCGGCGATCGCCCGCGCCTCGGCGGGCGAACCCGCGGCCGCCATCTCGAGCGGACGGGCGGCCTCGCGGACGGACGCAACCTCGACGTCCGCGACCGGCGCCCACACCGACGCCTGGGCGACGGCGCGGGCCGCCGGCTCCTCGGGCAGCGGGGTGCCGCCCGCGATCCGGCCCTCTTCGGTGCGCACATCGCGCTTCGCCACGGTCCCCGGCTTCGCCCGGCACACGGCATCCCCGTTCATCGCGCGCAACAGCGCGCAGTCGCGATCGACCGCGGCCGACAGCGCGTGGTCGGTGACGCCCTTGCCGGTCGCGACGAACGAGACGCCGTCCGCGGCGTAGGTCGCGACCGTCACCGCCGTCGGCAGGCCGCAGCCGGGCAGCGCCGCCACGGCGAGCGCGGCCGCGAGCGCGAGCCCCAGCTTGACGAAGCCGCGCGGGGCGAGGGCGAAAGGTGTGTGGCGAAGCGTGTTCACCACGCCTTTGTGCCACAATGTCGCATCCGAGAAAAGCGTTTTATATCAATGGGTTATAATGTAAATCGCAGCGATTTCCAATAAAATCTTGCGGATCGGAAATCGGCGGAAATCAGCCCTTTTGCGGCTTGGGTGCGAGGCGGAGACCGAGCTCGGCGAGCCGCTCGGGCGGCACCGCAGCGGGTGCGCCCATCATCAGATCCTGGGCCTGCTGGTTCATCGGGAACATCGTGACTTCCCGGATATTCGGCTCGTCGGCCAACAGCATGACGATGCGGTCGATGCCGGGCGCGGAGCCGCCGTGCGGCGGCGCGCCGTAGCGGAAGGCGGACAGGAGCCCGCCGAACCGCGCCTCGACCTCCTCGCGCGGGTAGCCGGCGATCGAAAACGCCTTGATCATCACCTCGGGCAAATGGTTGCGGATCGCGCCCGAGCTGAGCTCCACCCCGTTGCACACGATGTCGTACTGGAACGCCTTGATCGCGAGCGGGTCCTTGGTCTCGAGCGCCTCGAGCCCGCCCTGGGGCATCGAGAACGGGTTGTGGCTGAACACGATCTGGCCGGTCTTGTCGTCCTTCTCGTACATCGGGAAATCGACGATCCAGCAGAACGCGAACCGGTTGCGGTCGATCAGCCCGAGTTCATCGCCCAGGCGCGTGCGGGCAAGCCCGGCGAACGATTGCGCCTTCGCCTTCTCGGCGCAGACGAAGAACACGGCGTCGCCGTCCTGCGCGCCGGTCGCCGCGCGCAGCGCGCGTTGGCCGTCCGCGTCGAGGAAGCGCGCGATCGGCCCCTTGCCCTCGCCCGCCTCGAAGATGACGTAGCCGAGCCCGCCCGCGCCTTCTTCCCGCGCCCATTCGTTGAGCTTGTCGAAGAAGCTGCGCGGGCGCGACGCGGCGCCGGGCGCCCGGATCGCCCGCACCACCGCGCCCTTGTCGATCGCGTTCGCGAAGATCTTGAACTCCGTGCCGCGCCAGATGTCGGTCGCGTCCGAGATCACCAGAGGGTTGCGCAGGTCCGGCTTGTCGCTGCCGTACCTGAGCATCGCCTCGTCGTAGGCGATGCGCGGGAACGGCGGCCTGGTCACCGGACGGCCCTTGGCGAACTCTTCGAACACCCCGCCGAGCACGGGCTCGAGCGCGGCGAACACGTCGTCCTGGGTCACGAACGACATTTCGACGTCGAGCTGGTAGAACTCCCCCGGCGACCGGTCGGCGCGCGCGTCCTCGTCGCGGAAGCAGGGCGCGATCTGGAAGTAGCGGTCGAAGCCGGCCACCATGATGAGCTGCTTGAAGATCTGGGGCGCCTGCGGCAACGCGTAGAACTGCCCGTGATGGAGGCGCGACGGCACCAGGAAGTCGCGCGCCCCTTCCGGGCTGCTCGCGGTCAAGATCGGCGTCTGGAACTCGGTGAACCCGGCCGCAATCATGCGGCGGCGGATCGCGGCGATCACCTGGGTGCGCAGCACGATGTTGCGGTGGACCTTCTCGCGCCGCAGGTCGAGGAAGCGGTATTTCAGCCTCACCTCCTCGCCGTAGTCGAGGTCGCTGTTGACCTGGAGCGGCAGCGCATCGGCGCGCGACAGCACCTCGCAGGCGGCGATGCGCAGCTCGACCTCGCCGGTCGGGATGTCCGGGTTCACCGTTTCCGCCGAGCGCCGCACCAGCGTGCCGGCGAACGAGACCACCGTCTCGAGCCGGAGCCCGTCCACCGCGGCGAACAAGGGGTTTGAGGTGTCGATCACGCACTGGGTGATGCCGTAATGGTCGCGCAGATCGACGAACAGGAGCTGGCCGTGGTCGCGCCGGCGGTGCACCCAGCCGGCGAGCCTCACTTCTTGGCCGGCGAGGGCGGGCCTCGGCTCGCCGCAATTGTGGGTTCGGTAGGGATGCATCCGACGGGTCTTCGCTGGCCTGACGCGGCGGGCGAAAGAGCGCAGGATCGCCCTTCCTTGTCAAGGCTCGGACGCCCCTCGCGGGCCATGTCCCTTGCCTTCCGCGCGCCCGCGATTCCGTGTAGATATCGGCCATGGAGTTGATCGCCGACAACGCCACGCTCGCCCGCTTCTGCGAGCAGATCGCCGGGTCCAAGTTCGTCACCGTCGATACCGAATTCATCCGCGACCGCACCTACTGGCCCCAGCTCTGCCTCGTCCAGGCGGCCGGCGAGGACGCGGCCGGGGCGATCGACACGCTTGCCGAGGGGCTCGACCTCGCGCCCTTTCTCGCGCTCCTCGCGCGGCACGACGTGCTCAAGGTGTTCCACGCCGCGCGCCAGGACATCGAGATCTTCTATCAGCTGACCGGCCGGGTGCCGGCGCCGCTGTTCGACACCCAGATCGCCGCCATGGTGTGCGGCTTCGGCGACTCGGTGTCGTACGAGGCGCTCGCCGCGCGCTACGCCAAGGCGCGCATCGACAAGTCGATGCGCTTCACCGACTGGTCGCGCCGCCCGTTGACCGGCAAGCAGCTCGCCTACGCGCTGTCGGACGTGACCCACCTCCGCATCGTGTACGAGAAGCTGTCGCAGCGCCTCACCGAGACCGGCCGCGCAAGCTGGGTGGCGGAAGAGATGGCGATGCTCACGTCGCCCGCGACCTACGAGGCCGATCCGCGCGAGGCCTGGCGAAGGCTGAAGAGCCGGAGCACCAAGCCGCGCTTCCTCGCCGTGCTGCGCGAGCTTGCCGAGTGGCGCGAGCACGAGGCGCGCCGGCGCAACCAGCCGCGCGGGCGCATCCTGCGCGACGAGGCGTTGAAAGAGATCGCGGCGCACGAGCCGGCCTCGCTCGACGAGCTCACGAACCTCCGGAGCCTCGGGCGCGGCGGGTTCCGGGACGAGACCGGGCGGGCGATCATCGCCGCCGTCGAGCGCGGGCGCGCCGTGCCCGACGCGGATTGCCCGGCGCCCGGAGAGCCCGAGCCGGGCGAGCAACAGAACGGGTCGTCGGTCGAACTCCTCAAGGTGCTGCTCAAGATGAAATGCGAGCGCCACCGCGTCGCCCAGAAGCTGGTCGCCTCCGCCGCCGACATCGAGGCGCTCGCAGCGAGCGACAACGCCGAAATCCCCGCATTGCACGGCTGGCGCCGCGAAGTATTCGGCGAGGACGCACTCGCACTCAAGCACGGCCGCCTCGGCCTCACGGCCGACGACGGCCGCGTCCGAATGGTCCGGCTTGAGCCGTAACGCGACACGGCGCGCGGTTGCGATCCGCCACGTCGCCTTCGAGGACCTGGGCACGCTCGCGGGCGTGCTCGATGCGCGCGGTTTCGCGACCGAGTACCTCGAAGCCGGGCGCGACGATTTTGCCGAAGCGGGCGATCCCGATCTCCTGGTCGTGCTCGGCGGGCCGATCGGCGCCTACGAGGACGACAGTTACCCCTTCGTCGCCGAGGAGGCCCGGCTGATCGCGAAGAGGCTCGCGGCGCGCCGCCCGACGCTCGGCATCTGCCTCGGCGCCCAGCTCATGGCGCGCGCGTTGGGCGCACGGGTGTACCCGTCCGGGATTAAAGAGATCGGCTGGGGACGCCTCGACCTCACCCCGGCCGGGCGTGCCTCGCCCCTTGCGCCTCTGGGCGAGCCCGCGTCGCGGGTGCTGCATTGGCACGGCGACACGTTCGACCTGCCCGATGGCGCGAACTTGCTCGCCTCGACCGGTGCCTGCGTCAACCAGGCCTTCGCCATCGACGAGTTCGCGCTCGCGCTCCAGTTCCACATCGAGGTCGAGACCGCGAACTTGGCGCGTTGGTTCGTCGGCCATGCGGTCGAGGTCGCCGCGGCGAAGAGCGCGCCGCTC
>DASWLB010000330.1:0-1787 GCA_036396315.1 Alphaproteobacteria bacterium | reverse complement strand
TTCAACGCGATCATGCTGACCAGCGCAGGGTCGACGCTCGATTCGACCTTCGCCAGCACGGCCAAGCTTGCGGCGCTCGACTGGCAGAACGCCGATCGGGTCCCAAGCGAGAGGCAACGCGCCGTCGGTCGGCGCGCGGTGATCGCCGTCGCCCTCGTCGGCAACTTGCCCCTGCTGGCGATTTATCTCGGCGACGGTGCGGGTCCCGCCGTCATCGCGGCAACGACCATCAGCGGCACGATGGTGATGGGGCTTGCCCCCATTTTCCTGCTCGCGTTCGTGCGGCCAGCGGGAGCGGCGAGCTTCCATCTCGCGTTCTGGCCAGGACTCGCTCTCGGCTTCCTGAAGACGATCGAGGACGCGACTGGAACGGCGATCTTTCCCGCCCAACTCGCCATCGGATCGGGCGGGTACGCCGACGATTTGGGCGTGAACGCGTACGGCCTTGTGCTGTGCACGGCGGGATACCTGGCCGGCGCCGCCTTCGCCGCACGGCGCGCCCCGGCCGTAACCCGCTCCCTCACGCCTCCGGCGTCGAGAGCGGGACGCCGAGCCGGGCGCGGCGGGTGAGCCATGGGCTCGGACGGTACCGCGGATCCTTGTAGAACGCGTGCATCGCCTCGAGGATGGCGAGGATGCGGCCGGCCCCCCCGGCGTTGCCCATCGCGAGCGGGCCCTTGGGATAGGCGAGGCCGAGCCGGACCGCCTTGTCGATGTCCTCGGGCACGGCGATGCCCGCCTGGGCGATGTCGCAGCCGATATTGACGATCGTGGCGACGACGCGCTGGGCGATGAAGCCGGGCGAATCGCGGATCACGGTCACAGGCTTGCCGTCCCGCGCGAGGAGCGCGTGCGCCTCGTCGCGCAGGCCGGGATCGGTGACCGGGGTCGTCATCAAAGTGCGCCGCCCGTCGAGTCCGAACAAGGTATCGACCGCGAGCACGCGCTCGGCCTCAACCCCCGCCGCGAGCGCCGATGCGGTGGCGTCCTCGCCGAGCGGCGCGAACAGGCAGATCGAGCGCGCATCGGGCTTCGCGCCGGTGTCGAGCGCGGCCGCGCCTTGGACCAGGCGGGCGAGCGCGGCGCGCGCCGATGCCTCGCCCGGGCCGATCCAGACGCGCTCGGGCAGGCGGGTCGGCGCGGGCTTCGGCGGCGGCGCGACCTTGCGGCCGCCTTCGTAGGCGTAGAACCCGAGTCCGGTCTTGCGACCGTACATGCCGGCCTGGCGCCGCGTGCGCGTCTCGGGCTGCGGGCGGTAGCGCGGCTCCTCGTAGAACTGGTGGTAGATCTCTTCCATCACCACGTGCGACACGTCGAGCCCGATCACGTCGTACAGCTCGAACGGGCCGATCGCGAAGCCGGCGCCGCCTTCGCGCAGCACGTCGTCCACGTCGGCGTGGGAGGCGATGCCTTCGGCGACGATGCGCAAACCTTCCGTGCCGAAGCCGCGCCCGGCATGGTTGACGAGGAAGCCCGGCGTATCCCGGGTGCGCACCGGCTCGTGCCCCATGCGGCGGGCCAAGACGGCAAGCTGGTCGCCGACCCATGGCGCGGTGCGGAGCGCGCCGACCACCTCGACCACCTTGAGGACCGGCACCGGGTTGAAGAAGTGGAAGCCGGCGACACGCTCGGGCCGCTGGCTGGCGGCGGCGATCGCCGTGACCGACAGCGAAGACGTGTTGGTGGCAAGGATCGCGTCCGCTCCGACCACCGATTCGAGCGCGGCGAACAGCGCCCGCTTCGCCGCCAACTCCTCGATCACCGCCTCGATCACCACGTCGCATGGG